>CADBTO010000275.1 GCA_902797565.1 uncultured Lachnospiraceae bacterium | reverse complement strand
TCGGTCGAGGGCTTGACCTGAGATCTCTGAAAAGAGATCGACCTCAAGGTTCTAATTGTGGATTTCAATGTGCAGTTTTGAAGGTACATACCTTCTTCATCCATGAATATGGATACGGCCTAGTGGCTCAGTTGGTTAGAGCGCCGCCCTGTCACGGCGGAGGTCGTCGGTTCGAGTCCGATCTGGGTCGTCAGCATCGATAAGATGCTATTGTCGCGGAAAAGCTTCGCTTCGTGCAGGTTTTCCCGTGACTAACCTGGTGGTTGCCGATGTGGCTCAATTGGCAGAGCAGCTGATTTGTAATCAGCAGGTTATCGGTTCGAGTCCGATCATCGGCTCTAAAAAAC
Source organism: uncultured Lachnospiraceae bacterium (assembly GCA_902797565.1). Lineage (GTDB taxonomy): Bacteria > Bacillota > Clostridia > Lachnospirales > Lachnospiraceae > Weimeria. Next base: position 5,922 of record CADBTO010000275.1, on the reverse strand, counting down.
TGAATAAGTTTTTTATGGATGGATTCCCGAGTGGCCAAAGGGGACAGACTGTAAATCTGCTGCAAATTGCTTCGGTGGTTCGAATCCACCACCACCCATTTTATATCGCGGGATGGAGCAGTCTGGAAGCTCGCCGGGCTCATAACCCGGAGGTCGCAGGTTCAAATCCTGCTCCCGCAATTTCTTGTCACCAGCTTTTGCTGGTGATTTTTTTATCGCATGGACTGCGTACGGAATGATTCGGCATAGCCGACGTAGCCCAGCGGGCGAGCAGGTCGATTTGTACCCTCCTACTTGATTTTGATTGGCAGTGCAGTGAAAGCGCTCGGCATAGTCTGGCGCACACCGTCGGAAACCTGGTGTATATCCGTTTCTGGCTGGCATAAACTGTGCACACAGGATTATCAAAGAAGAAATTGACACCAAAACATTTTTATGATACTGTTAAAGGGGATGATGAATGGAATGGAATAGGAGAAAAAAGAAATGAATCAAAAACTATGTTTCCACAAGGTTTCGTTGGGGAATCTGGCGGAGATATACAGGTATACCTCGAAATTCGGGGAGGGATCATGCCAGCATTCTGCTGTAAGCATGTATTCCTTGGATGAAAAATACGGGGATGAAGTCTGTATAGAAGGGGATACGTTATATGTCCATCGTAAAAATCTTGACGATACGCAATTCCGGGTTTATCTTGCTCCATTTGGGGAAGGAGATCTGAAAGACGCATATGGAAGAATTATGGAGGATGCCCATAGCTTCCAGAAAAAAGTGCTGTTTTATACGCTCACAGAAAAACAGGCTTCTTTTTTGGATGCAGCGTATCCAGGATCTTTTTCAATGGAGAAAGACAGGGATCTTGCAGAATATATCTACACTTCGGTAACGATGGCGGAGTTTCCGGGCAAAGTACACAGGCGCAGACGTACAGAGATCCGGTCATTCTGGCGGGATTATGGTTCCAGGGCCTCTGTCAGCTTTTTGACACAGGAAGATATTCCGGCAGTAAGGGATTTTGCTGAAAAGTGGCTGAGGGATAATGCGGAGACGCATGATGAGGAGGCGCTGAAGCGGGAAATGCGTTGTATCCAAAGGCAGCTGGATAATTTTCAGGAGATGGGTCTGTCTGGAACAGTGATCCGTGTGGATGGTCAGGTTAAAGCGTTTTGTTATGGCGTTGGACTGAATGAAGAATATTACGATGTTCTCATTGAAAAAGGATCCAGAGAGATACCGGGGATCTATCGTGTATTACGGCAGGAATCTACAAAACGGAATGTCGAAGGATACGCATATATCAATTTTGAAGAGGATGTTGGCGTAGAAGGGCTGCGGAAAGTAAAAGAGTCTTACGGTCCTGCATTTCTGATAGAAAAATATAAGGTGAAGGAGAAATGAAACAGAGTTCAAAATATCTCTCAATCATCGGTCTGGTTGTTATTACTTTTTTGGCGTCCATCCAGTATGTATTCCTGAGTAATGTACCGGATACGGTATCTTCTTTTGCATTTGTCTGTATTACGAATGTGATCGGGCTGGTTGTGCTGTTTCTTATACAGACAAGGAAAATTATGGCAGCAAAAAAATCGACGGTTCTGAAAGGTGCGTTTTTTGCGCTGCTTCTGACAGGATTCAATGTTTTTGTCCTTCTTGGATCAAGAAATATGGATTCAGTCGTGACGTCCAGTGTCGTCAGTATGTACTTTATTTTTATCACGCCGCTGCTGCTTCTGCTTAAAAAAAAGGTGAACTTTTTCTCCAGCGTTGCTACGGCGCTGGCGATTGTAGCCCTGCTTCTTATCTTTGGCAATAATGCAGAAAACCTGTTTGCATCTGCGAATGTGGTATATCTTGTCATTGCGGATCTGTTTTTTGCCGGTTATGTCGTTAGCGTGTCGATTTTAGGAGAAATGGAAGACAACACTGCGCTGACTTTTTCACAGATGTGTTTTGCAGCGTTGTTTTCGTTAATCGGCTGGCTTGCTGAGACAGTAATGGGAAATGCGACCGTCTCCCTGCCTACAGATACACGGTTCTGGATCAGCGCGATCTTTATTGGCGTATTTATCCGTGCAGTATACGGGCTGGTACAGATTTCGTGTCAGAAACATGTGCCTGCCATTACAGCATCGTTGATTTTTTCGACAGAGATCATTATGACGATGGTCATGGATCCGATTATGAGCGTGCTTCTTGGCACAACGCATACGCCGGCCACGGTTTTCCAGGTCATCGGTGCAGTGATGCTGATCCTGGCGACGCTTCTCGTTGATGAGACGTTTACGTCGAAGCTGGGATATGATGATATGGAAGTGCCGTCCATATCCAGAAAGATTGTCGTCATCACGCTTACGTTTGCAATGGTAACGCTGCTCTTGTCTACGATAATCAGTTTTTCGGCAATTCGCCGGATCCAGGCTTCCGCAGTGAACAGTTCGAGCCAGCTGGGCAGAGAGGCTGCTGAAATCAGTTCGAGCTCCATGATCAGCGAACTGGAGCGGAATTCAACAAGACAGGTGCAGGATAAGGCGAAACTGGCAGAAGCAAAGCTGGCAGGATACAGCAGGTCTGTTGAACTGGCTGCGGATTATGTGACCAGGCTTTTTGAAAGCCCTCACGAATACCCGAAACGGAATGTGGAGTTCGCAAAAGCGGAAAATGCCGGGATTTGTACCATGCAGCTGCTGTTAGCAGATAAATCAGTGGATTTGGATGAGAAATCAGCGGAAATCCAGCTGCTGGGCAATATGGAGGATGTTTTTGAGCCGATCGTTCGGGATCATGAAAATATATCGACGGTTTATATGGGTACCAAAGATGGTGTCATGATCAGTTATGACAGGGATTCGCAGCTTGCTGCAGGGGAGGAGAACCGTTATGCTGAATATCGTGAATCCAGCTGGTATCAGCTTGCTAAGGAAAAAAAGACCTGTCTGTTTACAGATACATATTGGGATAGTTATGGAAGAGGCCTGACGATTACCTGTGTCGCGCCGTTTTATGACGGACATGGAAAATTTAATGGCTGCGTCGCTATGGATATCCTGATGGCAGATCTGAATGCTTCGATGGTCAGTGATGGGATTGTAGACCCTGTTGTAGCAACAATGTTTGATGCAGATGGGGATGTAATTGCCAGTGGGGATTTGGATTCCGATGCGGAAGAGAGTTTCAATATTTTCGAGGAGGATATCAATCCTGAATTAAAAGAGCTGGGCAGGGAGATTTTGAGAAACCAGGAAGGGATTATCAAGTATGGAGATGGGAATCGGGCAGTATATGTGGCGTATGCCACGATTTCGTCGACAGAATGGAAACTTTGTATCAAGAGTCCGGTTACAACGGTTATAGAACCTGCAAACAAGATTAAAGAGAGTATTGACGCCAATACCGAGTCTGTCGTGACATTTGTGGTGGATGCAGTGGTTACGGTTCTCCAGAACTGTCTGGTCGTGACGGCGTTGATCCTGATCCTTGTAATCCTGTTCAGCGGCAGGACAGCCAGAAAGATATCCGAACCAATCAAGCAGCTGGAACGGGATGTGCAAAGAATCAGCGGCGGAAATCTGGATAGTCGTACCGATGTGGATACGGATGACGAGATCGGAAGCCTGGCGCGGTCATTTAACCGAATGACCGATTCACTTCAGAAGCATATCCACGACCTGACGGAGGCAAGAGCGAAGGAAGAGCGGATTGCAAGTGAGCTGTCTGTGGCCACAAATATCCAGAGCAGCATGCTGCCGAGGAATTTTGAAGAAATCAACAATACACATTCGGCATTCAAGCTCTATGCTTCGATGGAGCCGGCAAAAGAGGTGGGCGGGGATTTCTATGACTTTTTCTTTGCGGATGAGGATCACATTGCGCTTGTGATCGCGGATGTATCTGGAAAAGGCGTGCCTGCGGCACTGTTTATGGTACGTGCGAAGACAGCGATCAAGAATCGTGTTATGATGGGCGGATCCCCGTCAGAGGTGCTTTCTGATGTAAATGACCAGCTGTGTGACGGAAATGAAGAGATGCTGTTTGTAACGGTCTGGCTTGCGGTCATTGAGCTGTCTACCGGAAAAGGGATTGCGGCCAATGCAGGGCACGAGGATCCGGCGATTTGCCGGAAGGACGGGACATGGGAACTTGCGGAATATCCGCATGACCTGCCGCTTGCAGCGGTGGAAGGGATGGACTTTGAGGAGCATGAATTTAATCTGTATCCCGGAGATACCTTTTATGTCTATACGGATGGCGTGCCTGAAGCGACCTCGGCTGAAGAAGAGCTTTATGGGACAGACCGGATGCTCGACTGCCTGAACCGCTCGAATAAAGAGAACCTGAAAACGCTTCTGGAAAGCATTGTCTGGGATATTTCTAAATTTGTGGGACAAGCAGAACAGTTTGATGATATGACAATGCTTGGGTTCCAGTATTTTGGAGAGCAATAGAACGAAAGATTAGAAGATGAAAGCAGGGAGTCATATCCCTGCTTTTTTTCGACGGGATGGGTTGCCATCCCCCGGTTCGATTATGACGGGACTGTGCGGTCTGCGCGAGTCAGAAATTCCCTTTTCCGTAGCGGTTCCGGTATTCTCCCAGGGTCTGGCCGGTGATCCGTTTGAAATCCATGCCCATATGGCTCTGAGAGGAGAAGCCCAGGTATGCAGCGATTTCGGCAAATGTATAGTCGGAATAGGTCAGCATATTTTTGATTAACTTGACTTTTTCCTGTGTGATATACTGTTTTAACGTGATTTTCTCATAACGTTTGAAAAGGGCAGAGAGGTAATTCGCTTCCAGCCCGATCGCATCGGCAATCTGCCGCACGGAAACCTTTCCATGGAGATGCGCGAAGATATAGTCCTTACAGCGTACAATATGGGCGTTTTCTTTTGGAAGCATATCCTTGCGCACGTCGGATTTCAGATCCCGCACGGCTTCGGCAAAATGGAGCTGCGCGTCTTTGGTGCGGCGGATGATTTCGTTGGGATCTCGGCAGGCATCGATGCGCTGGATGGAAACGTCGCTGAGATAAAAAGCGGTTTCCGGATGCAACCCGCCATCAATGGCGGCGCGGCTGGCAAGCGTTACATTGACAACGGCAAGGTATAGTTCATTCCGAAGCCTGTCATTGGAAAGTTTGCCGTAGCGGCCGGGGAAACGTATTTCCAGCGCAGTTTTCAGCGTTTCGACGTCTCCACTCCGTATGGCGTTTACTTCCAGCTTCTCATGGTTGTATGGGTTGTGTACAAAACTGTTTTCCACATTCTGGAAAATCGTCTGGTGCAGGGTTTTCATCGTCTGGTCCGTCTGTTCCTGTGGAAGGAGGTTCGCCTCGATGATGCGCTGGCTTTGCAGGCATTGGAAGGAGCTGTCTGCGGTCCGATCCAGATTAAACAGGAGCGCGCAGTCGTCGGCAAGAATCTGCATGTTGCATTTCGGCACAAGATCCAGCATTGCCTGCGCCTGAATGTCCGGCAGGCCCAGGTCTGTGGTAAAAGCAGGAAACGGGGCGAAAAATGTGGGGCCGAGCAGGAAAAAATGTTCGGGTGTTTTGATCCATGCGAAAATCAGGGTATGGTTGACGGAAAAGATCCGTGGCATATTGCTTGCGTCCTGGTGTATTAGATCACTGCGCAGGATCGCCTGCGCCAGCTCATCGTCTTTGAGTGCAGGTTCAATGGTACAAGCATCCAGAAGATGGTATCCGGTATCATACATGCGTGCAGATGTATACAGATGTGTGGCGGATTGCCGAAGAAGAAACGGATAATTCATAAGCGTGCTCCAAAATCCAAAGTTTTTTGATAATTATACCAGATTTCTGATATTTTTCAAGAGAAAATGGCATTAACATAAACACAGTTCAAACAACCAGTTTGATCGGTACTGCATTTTGTCCGGCAAAAAACACAGAATAGCGGG
>CADBTO010000274.1 GCA_902797565.1 uncultured Lachnospiraceae bacterium | reverse complement strand
CGTTCTTCATTTTTCATGCTGAATATCGGCTTTTCATAATCTCCCGATATCCATTTTTCTTTAATTATCCTATTTTACGAATTTCCTGTGCTCAAAAACTCCATTTTCCCCCTAACATTTCTCAATCCTGCACCGGTGCTCCTTGCTGTCCCTGTCATAACTGACACCCACCAGCACGATCTCACTCCCGTACCCCTGCAATGCCTCCGGGTATTTCTTTTCTTTAATCTGCGCGATTGCCCCCTCTGCCGGTTCGTTCCACTTCAGTTCCACCACAAGTGCCGGCCAGCCGGATTCCGGCTTCGGCAGGTACACGATGTCCGCATAGCCCTCCCCGGCGGGGAGTTCTTCCCATTGGAGATAGTTATCCCGATATGTATAATATGCCAGCTTGATCACGCTGCGCAGGCTTGCCTCTCTATTGTAGTGCAACGGCGCCGTCTCTTCCCTATGCACTTTTGCGATCTGCGCCGCCACCGCGTCTTCCCTTCCTTCGACCGTGTCCAGAAACAGCTGGTCGCACTCTGCCAGCCTCTGCTCTGTTTCCTCATGCCCCGTCTGGCGAATGGCCCGCGAAAACTCCTGCCGCACTTCGTCGTTCGGAATCCGTGCCACCCCGCGCTCTGAATCATACGCCAGATAACCAAGATGGATCATCAGCGTCAGCACATCATCCCTGTCCTTGAATGTAACAAGGTCATTCGCAAAGCCCTTCGTTTCCACCGGCACTTCCAGCCCTGCCATCAATTCCGCCACGGTCTTCGACAACCCCCGGTATCCTTTGCTGATGTAGCTGATCAGCCCCTCTGCCGCGGATGTCTCCGTCCAGTATGAATCGAAATCATCATACCGGATCGCCTTCATGACGGAGTTTGGATTGTAAACGGCCCCAACTCCCTTGAACGTATAACCGTTATACCATCTGCGCATCTGCGGATAATCCGCCCCATGTTTTTCACACAGCTTCCGGACATCATCGTCTGTGAAACCCACATACTGCGCAAACTGCCTGGGCTTTACCATCGTATACTCGTCAAAGGCGGAAATTGCAGACTGTGACCCATCCCGCCGAATCGGCAGGATTCCTGTCATATAGGCTGCTGCAAATACTTTTGCCGTAATCCCGCTATTTTTGAATAACGAACGCAAAAATTTCAGATACTCCTGCCCAATCTCAGGGTTCTCGCGAATTGGAGCGTCCCATTCATCAATCAAAACCACGATCTTCCGCCCAGATACCTGTACCAGGCTTGCCAGCGCGGCGGCAAAATCTTCACCAACTTCTGCCTCCGGATAAGCCTCCTTGATCTCTTCCGACACCCGCTTCATCAAAAACGGAACAAGATTTCTATATCTGTCCGTCAAGGGTTCCACCCCTGTAATGTCCCAGTACAGTACATGATACTGGTTCAAATGTGTAGTAAAAGTCGGATTTGTCGATATTTCATAATTTCCAAACAAATCTCTCGAATCGCAGCCCTGGTCATAATACGCGCACAGCATCTGCGCCGCATAAGACTTCCCGAAACGCCTTGCCCTGCTGGAACAGATCAGCTTCCTGCCTGTATCAATCACATCATTGACCAGCCCAATCAACCCGGTCTTATCCACATACTCATCCCGGATCATTTCCGCAAACCCAGCGTTTCCCGGATTCAAATAGATACCCATACACACGTCCTCCCTTGTCCACGATGCCCAAACGCCCTCCGTCGCTTCTCTTCCAGTTTCATATTTCTTAATAAGATACGCTCCGCAGGGGGCTTTGTCAAGATCAAGGATAGGGGGAAAAAGATCCCCCTAAAAACAGCAAAGAAAAAACCTGTACCCTGAACAATGCTTCAAGGTACAGGCCTGATATACAATCGCCGGCATAATTATCTATCAATAACATGCCCGCCAGAATAAACGCCTTTACTTTATAGTTCTAATCCCTCGATGCCATCATACCTCACCCCGCACAGACGCAGCGTCTCCCTTCGCAGGATCTCGTGAGAAATCCCGATCGCATCCAGCTCGGCAAGAAACGCATCAAAAATTGTAGCTGCTTTCAGAAACGCCCAGCACAGCCTTTGGATCGACAGCGACCAGTGTAGACACTGTCTTCTTATTATCAGGGGCAATCCGATGGACAGCCCTGGTCAGCAAAACAGACATTAAGATGTTCGGGCTGGCACCATTTTCTTTGCAGAATTTTGAATACCACCGCTCCACTTCTGCCACCTCAACCATGCAGCAAATACGCATACTTCCCAAAATCATCATTCAGGGAAATCCGCTTGTTCTTTGTCATCTCCCGCCGGATTGCCCGCATAATATGCCGCATCGCCACCTCTCCGCCATCCGATGCGCCATAGAAGACGGCGTTAAGCGCCACATTCTTGATCTCCCCGCCAGAAAACCGGAAGTGCTGTGCCAGATATTCATAATCAATATCGTCGGACTGCGGCACGCCTTCGCCAAACGCACCCTTCCAGATCCCCAGCCGCGTTTCCTCGTCCGGAAGCTGGAAATTGACCACATAACGGATCCGCCGCATAAACGCGGCATCGATATTCTGCAAATTATTCGTCGCAAGAATGACGATGCCGTCAAAAGCCTCCAAGCGTTGCAGAATAAACGAAATCTCCGTATTGGCGTATTTATCCTGCGCCTCTTTAACCTCGCTGCGCTTTCCCATGACCGCATCCGCCTCATCAAAAAACAGGATCATATTGCTTTTCTGTGCACGCGTAAAGACCTCTTCCAGGCGTTTTTCCGTTTCGCCGATATATTTGTCCACGATCTGGGACAGATCTACCTTGTAAAGTTCCAGCCCCAGCCTTCCTGCCAGAGCATGGACCGCCATCGTTTTCCCGGTTCCCGGCGGTCCGGCAAAGATTGCGGAGACACATCTGCCATAAGCATAACGGCTCTTCAGCTTCCAGCTTCCATATACCTGGTCGCGCAGCTCCACCTGCCTGCACAGGTCTTCCAAAACCGCCCGGACTTCCGGTTCCACCTTCAGGTCGTCCATCGTAAACCCGGGCTTCACCCAGGTGACATTCTCATACCGGCCGTCATCCAGGATCTCATAACAGATCCGGCAGATATCCCGCTCTTCCAGCACATCCCCCGCAGCAATCCGGACACGGCAGGCACGTCCCACCTTCTCCACCTGCCCTGCCAGAAGGCGCATCTTCGATGCAAGAGAAGATGCCATATGGCGATATTCCTCCGGCAGATATCCCTCCCACAATTCGAGCAGAATCCTGCTGTGATCAGGAATCTGCATTGCAAGATATTGTTCCGGCAGAAACGGTGCCAGTTTGACAGAAGCATCCGACAACAAAAACAACGGCGCCACCGTATACTTCCGGTACAAGCACAATAATTGCCTTACCCAGCGCACTGTCCCCTCTCCCTTCGCCAGGTTGCGCAGGCAAAGTGCGCGCCCCTCCAGGACGCTTTCCCGAACCAGCCGGCGGATTACCCTGGCGGGTTCACCGCCGGCATGAAGCATTTCCAGATCCGCCGCCAGCACCGGAAGCGAAAGCTGCTGTGCAACTGCACGGACAGTCGTATACCTGCCGCTCTCCCGTTCTCCTTCAATCAGCACGCAAAAACCTGCGGATTCCGCTTCTTCTCCCGCCTGGCCGGCTGCCAGGAGTGCCTCGACCCGACTTGCAAGCTGCCCTGCCTGCTGCGCAAATCCAAAGACACGGACTGGATCTCCAGACGGCGCAAACCGTGTGAGACCCAGCTCCTGTCCCAGCTGTTCCAGATCCCCGCCTGCCAAAAACGTGAGCAGATAGGAATCTGCCTGCCAGACCTGCTGGAAAAACTCCACGCCTTTTGCCTGGCTGCATTCCAGTAAAAACCCTGCTGTTTCATATGCCTGCCGCATCGGCAGGATTGCATCTCCGCGTGCATCAGTGTACCCGCACACACGTGCTGCTGTCAGAAGCGTTACCCCGCTGCCATTTCCCGGTGAGACCCACTCCAAAAGTTCTGCAGCCTCCGGCATATCCACACGCAGCATCAAAAGTTCTATCAGAACCAGCACGATCTCGCTGCCGCAGAGTGCTGTCAATGAAAAAAGCCTCTGACGCACGGCTTTTCCCGAAGCCTCTGCAGAAGTTCCTTTCCATGCTGCGCCAGAGCCACCCGTTCCGCCCAAAAGCTCCGTATACTCGATTGCCGCAACCACATCTTTCGTCACGTCCGGCAAAAGCAGTTCCTCATACTGTTCCCAAACTTCATCCGGCAATCGGCCATACAACATATGGGACAACCGGAGTACACCCAGATCTGCCAGCACCCGGATTCCATTTTCCATTTCTTCCCGCAAATCACGCCGCCTTTCCTATTGCCTGCCCTGTGGCTGGCGGATCTCATCCACAAGGCCGCGGAGCACCTCCACCAGCCGATCTGCATCCGCAAATTGACGTACCTTATCTCCCAACACGATCCGCTGGTCCTTACCCTGCATCGTTGTATAACTGAGCTTATGCCTCTCTATTCTGGCTGCCAAGTCTTGAACGTTAGGATCAATGCTCCATATTAACGTTTTTCTGGTTGCAAGCATGGTTAAACCCATCGCCTGTAATATACCGTATGCCAGCATCTTTGCCGCCTGGTCAGCCGAAAGATAATCCCGCCTGCCGAGAAACCGCTCGACATAAACCCGAATCCCTGCTTTGCCGTCACCGCGCAGCCCATCTACCACGTTTTCAAGGTTATCTGCCTGCTGCTTTTCTGTCTCGCCCCTGTGATCATTGATTTTCCGGATCATATTCCCCATCCCGGCAGTCAAAAGCAGGACCTCACCTTTTCCTGCCAAACTCCCTGTGTCCGACATATTAGCCGAATTGAACAACGTTGTATCCTGCGGCTGCGTCCCCCTTGCCCGCTTTTCTGCCCCTGTTTGCGCATCCATAAAACTGTCCGCCTCGTATTTCGTGAGTGGATCTTCTGTGGAATCCTGACGCATCTTCCGCGCAAATGCCTCCACTTTCAGGAGTGCGATATTCAGCCTCGGATGTTTATTTCCTGTCCTGACGCGGATTGCCTGGCGTACACGCTCCATGACCAACGTAATGTCAGCATCCGAAAAACCTTCCACGTTCCCGTATCCATTCTCCACATGCTCAAATCGCTGAGCGGCGGGACGCAAACTAACATTCATCCGGCTGGCCAGATTCGCAATCTCGTCCAGCTTCTGAGACAACTCCGGATATTTTTCCAGGTCGATCCCGTCCTCCTTCGCCGCATCCCGCACGACAGCCGGGAAATTGCCCAGGATCTCCTCCCGTTTTCCCCATATATTCGACCCCTGGAAGATCCGGGTGCCGCCGACCTGTTCCTCATCCTCTGCCGCTTCTGCCAGCTGTATGTATGCTTCCATCGGCCCCAAAATCGTCTTGTGCAGCATCGCGGCCTGATTGACACCTGCCGCTTTTGCCATCGCAATCACGAAATTATTGCAGTTGTTCGTAAGCAGATTATATTTCCCGGAAAACTCTGTTCCTCTCCGTTTCCCGCTCTTGAAAAGCCGTTTGAAAAAACCCTGCCTCGCCATATCTTCTGTATTCGTCTGCGTGTGCTCAATCGCCCCGACCACGTTTTCAAATTGCGTCATAGAAATCGGCGTTTCAGAAGAAATCTCTGCATCCGAGTCTCCGTCATCCATCATCCGCCCTGCCGAAAACGGTCCGCTCGTGGCCCCAAAACCAACCGCAATACGCTTCCGTTCCAGCCTGTGCCGATCTAAATTAAACTTTGTGTACCGCAGCCCCATGAAACTATGCTGCGTCATAAAATCCTTTCCCCGCGAATGCGTTTCAAAGACTGGGTTTTGCGCAACACGTTCCGGATTGCTCCGTTCAAAATTTTTCAACGGACTGGTATCATCAGGCTTCTGTGCGATATACTGCTGGGCATTCTCTTCCAGCTGCGTTTCCTCCCCGGCTGCCTGCTGCCCCACTCCCACTCCGTTTCCGTTCAATACATCATTAACTGTGTTCGCCTGGTTCTGATGATTCACCAATTCATCATTGACTGCCTGCGGCTGGTTTTGATTCCTCGTCGCTTCCAGATTCTCGTGGCGCTCTTCCTGATTCTCCAGATTTTTCGATTCTCTCTTGCCCAAAAGAAATACCTCCCATCATTCTATGTATTATTTTCTAAGATACTCCCGGGAACCGGGTTTGTCAACGAAAAAAAGCAGGCGGCGTGCCTGCTTTGAAAATATAGAAGGGGATTTCCCGCGAAACACCGGCCAGCGATACCGGGACGTTTCCTGCGCATCCCGCCACATGAAAAAAAGCCGCCTCCCAGCGACGTCCGACGGGTTACGATCCAGGCTCCCCAGCCCCGAATCGTAACATTCCTTCAAAATATATATATAT
>CADBTO010000273.1 GCA_902797565.1 uncultured Lachnospiraceae bacterium | reverse complement strand
GTAACGATTTCCACCCGGTTCCGTTGAAACCGGGTATTTTTCATGTTTCAAGGAGGAAGTACCATGGCGACACATTTTGCAGACCGTGCAAGAATCTTCATTAAATCTGGAAAAGGCGGCGACGGGCATATTTCCTTCCGTCGTGAAAAATACGTTCCCAATGGCGGGCCGGATGGCGGGGATGGCGGCAGGGGCGGGGATATTATCTTCGCGATTGACCCTGGCATGAACAACCTGTCGGATTACCGGCACAGGCGGAAATTCGCCGCCACCCCCGGCGAAGAGGGAAAAAAGAAAAAATGCCACGGAAAGGACGGAGAAGACCTCATCCTCAAGGTTCCGGAAGGAACCGTGGTCAAAGACGCGCAGACCGGGAAAGTCATCGCAGATCTGTCCGGCGAAAACCGGAAGCAGGTCATCCTCAAAGGGGGCAGGGGCGGACTGGGCAATATGCACTTTGCCACATCCAGGATGCAGGCACCAAAATATGCGCAGCCCGGCGGGGAAGCCATTGAAATTGAAGTAATTCTGGAACTGAAAGTGTTATGCGATGTGGGGCTTCTTGGTTTCCCCAATGTTGGGAAATCCACGCTCCTGTCGCGGCTTTCCAATGCCAAACCGGAAATTGCCAATTACCATTTCACAACGCTGCACCCCATCCTGGGTGTCGTTGATCTGCCAGATGGGAATGGGTTTGTCATGGCAGATATCCCCGGGCTCATCGAAGGTGCCGCAGAAGGCGTGGGACTGGGGCATGAATTCCTGCGGCATATCGAGCGCAGTAAGGTTCTGGTACACCTGGTCGACGGCGCTTCGGTCGAAGGACGGGATCCCGTAGAAGATATCCGCACGATTGACGCAGAGCTGCAGCGTTACAGCGAAAGCTACAGTGAAAAACTGCTGCAAAAGCCCCAGATCATTGCGGCAAACAAGATGGATGCAAATCCCGCAGGAAAAGAGGAAATCCTGTCCCGGCTGCAGGAAGCCTTTCCGGAACGCAAGGTCTTTGCCATTTCCGCAGTTTCCGGTGAAGGACTGGACGCATTGCTGGCTGAAATCTCTTCCGTGCTGGCTTCCCACAAAGAAGACAGCCAGATTTATGAGCCGGAGATTGATGTCCGGGAATATTATGGCTTGCAGCAGGATTCTTATACCGTTGAGCGCGGTGAAGAAGGCGAATACATTGTGGAAGGGCCGAAAATCGAAAAGATGCTTGGATACACCAATATCGATTCAGAGAAAGGCTTCCTGTTTTTCCAGAAATTCCTGAGAGAACAGGGCATCCTGAAGAAGCTGGAAGCACTTGGCATTGAAGAAGGCGATACCGTCCGCATGTATGGATTAGAATTTGATTATTATAAATAAGAATGAGGAGTACCAAGAAAAATGACCAATAAAGAACGTGCCTTCCTGACCTCGCTTGCGGGGAAGGAGAAGGCAATCCTGCAGATCGGGAAGGAATCCCTGACACCGGAATTCGTGAAGGCCTGTGACGAGGCGCTGGAGGCACGGGAGCTGGTGAAAATCTCTGTACTCAAGAACTGCCTGGAAGATCCCAAAGGGATTGCGGAAGCCCTCTCCGGAAGGACCCGCAGCGAAGTAGTCCGGGTGATCGGGCGCAAAATCGTCCTCTACCGTGCCCAGACAGATCCGGACAAAAAACCCGTGATCCAGTTTCCAAATCATCTGAATTCCAAAACAGCGAAATGAGGAAGGTGCCATGCGCATAGGACTGTTCGGCGGATCCTTTAATCCGATCCACAAGGGGCATCTTTATATTGCCAGAAAGCTGCATGAGCAGCTGTCCCTGGACAAGGTGTGGCTGCTTCCGGCCGGATTTCCGCCCCACAAATCAGCAGAACAGGGCAGCAGCCGTTTCCAGCGTCTGGATATGTGCCGGATCGCCATTCAGGATGCTCCCTTCCTGGAGATCTGCACCTATGAAATGGAGCAGGAGTCTCCAAGTTATACTTACCTGACGCTGACCGCCTTGAAGCAGCAGCATCCGGATGACCATTTTTTCTTCCTGCTTGGAGAAGACTCCCTCTTTACGTTTGAAATCTGGCGGCATCCGGAAATCATTGCAGCCCATACGGATATCGTGGTCGCAGCAAGGCATGGCGGCATGCATGCTCCGGCAGGCCTCCCCGCATATGATATTGCGCAAAAGGCACAGGAGTTATCTGAAACATTCCACACCACCTTCCATATCCTGCAAACGGATTATGTAGACGTGTCCTCCTCCCAGATCCGGATGGCCGCGGCACAGCAGGAAGATTTTTCAGGCCAGGTAACAGAAGGTGTATACCGCTATATTAAGGCACACAGGCTCTATGAACAAGAGGAGGAAGCGATGTCCCCGAAAAACAACGGCAAAAACAATGAGAAACAAAAACGGCTCCTTTCGATTGAGAAAGAAATCGAAAAGAACCTGAAGCCTTCCCGCATGGAGCATACCAGAGGCGTCATGTACACGGCTGCATCCCTGGCGATGCGTTATGGCTATCCGGTAGATGATGCGCTCCTGGCGGGCCTTCTCCACGATTGCGCCAAATATATGTCCGGTGAAAAACTGCTTTCCTTTGCAAAGAAGAAAAAGCTTCCCATCACACCTGCGGAAATGGATTCCCCGCAGCTGCTCCATGCAAAAGCCGGAGCCTGGCTGGCCAAAAAAGAGTATGGCATAAAAGATGACGCCATCCTGCATGCCATCGAAGTCCATACCACAGGAGCACCGGGTATGAGCCTTTTGGATGAGATCGTCTTTGTGGCAGATTATATTGAACCAAACCGGAACCAGGCACCAAGGCTTGCCGAGATCCGGACTGCCGCATTCCGTGATCTTCCCCTTGCCATCCGCATGATCCTGTCTGATACGCTGGCGTATCTGGAGAAAAACCATGTCCCCATTGATGATACGACACGCGAAACCTATGAATTTTACAGGAACCACACAAATCAAAAAGGAGCCCTTTTATGAATACAGAGAACACAGAAAACACAGAGCAGACGAAAGAAATCGTCCGGGAGGTCTACCAGGCGCTGGAAGACAAAAAAGCAGAAGATATCCAGATCATTGACATTCTTGGAATCTCCGTGGTGGCGGATTATTTCGTCGTAGCGAGCGTGAACAATCCAAACCAGCTTGCTGCCTGCCAGGAAGCAGTGGAAGAGGTGATGGAGAAAGACCACGGCATCTTCAGCCGCCAGGTCGAAGGGAACAAAAATTCCACCTGGATGCTGATGGATTACGGGGATATCATTGTCCACCTGTTCACCAAAGAAGACCGCCTCTTCTACAATCTGGAACGCATCTGGAAAGACGGCCGGTTTGTAACGCCTGCGGAGCTGTAAGCTATGATTACACATCCGATCCCGCCTGTTTTCGATGAACATTCCAGGATTCTGATTCTGGGCAGCTTCCCTTCGGTAAAATCCAGGGAGGCTGCTTTTTTCTATGGGCATCCCCAGAACCGCTTCTGGAAGGTGCTAAGCCGCATCTTCTGTGATCCGCTTCCGGAAACGATCCCGGAGCGAAAGGCATTTTTGCTCCGGCACAATATCGCCGTCTGGGATGTCATCCACGCATGCGATATATCCGGTTCCTCAGATGCTTCGATCCGCAACGTGGTGCCCAATGACCTGTCCAGTATCCTGGAACACGCCTCCATCCAGCAGATTTATACGAATGGACGCACGGCAGAAAAATTATATCAGAAATATACACTGCCTCTGACAGGGAAGCCTTGTATCTGCCTTCCCTCCACCAGCCCTGCCAACGCTGCATGGAATCTGGAACGGCTGGCAGAAGCATGGCAGGTCGTCAGAGAGTAGCAGGGATTCCCCCTTCGAACGTCTATTGTAATAGCAATCTATTACAATAGACGTTCCGCATTTCTGCTGGAAAAGTTCCTGCAGAAATGCTATACTGATGTGAATGATTGAAATGGAGGATTTACGATATGAAGAAATTATTACCAACTGTACTGCCCATCCTGCTGACTGTGTTGGCAGGGCTGGTTCTGGACTATCTTTTCCTGCCGGCATGGAACTTCCAGGACGAGGGGTTCTGGTTCTATCTCCTGATCCTTTCCGGCATCCTGTTCTTTTGCCTGGGCATTGGAAAAGCCTTTGACCGGGTTTCCGCAGAGGTGTCCCAGACCAGAAAATGGAAGTGGAAACGCTTTGGCGAAAATATCATCAAAATTAAAGAACACACTGGATTCCTGGATATCTGCCTGAAAGTTTCAGCCGGGATACTCCTGCTTTCTTTCGTCATGCTGTTTGGCGGCGGCATCATCTCTGCAAGGTTTTTCCATGCAAAGGCATACAGCCGTATTCTACCAGTACACGAAGGCAGTGAGGCAGATATCCCCTCGGTATCCGGTGCGGATGCCATCGCGCTGATGGATACCAGCTCTGCAAAAAAACTTGCAAGCCGGGAAATGGGAAGCCTGACAGAACTGGTTTCCCAGTTCGAGGTTGCGTATGATCTCAGTACAGTCAATGTCGCAGACGTCCCGGCAAAACTCGCCACTCTGGACTATGCAGGTTTTTTCAAATGGCTTTCGAACCGGGAGACAGGCATTCCCGGCTATATCAACGTAAGCCCGACCCAGATGGACGCAAAGTATGTGAAACTGGACAAAGGCATGCGCTATACGACTTCTGCCTTTCTGAATGACAACCTGACCCGTCGGATCCGCTGGAAATACCGGACTGCCATATTTGACACCCCCCATTTTGAGGTGGATGAATCCGGAAACCCTTATTCTATCGCACCGTATTACAAAAAAACCATCGGGCTGTTCGGCGGTACGATGCCTGCAGGCTGCATTGTCGCAAATCCGGTAGATGGCAGCATGGAAAAATATCCGCTTTCCGACGTGCCCACCTGGGTAGATATCGTCTATGACGGGTATATCATAACCGAACAGTACAATGACAGTGCACAGCTGATGAGCGGCTACATCAATAGTGTCATAGGGCAAAAGGGTTGTCGGAAGATTACGGAAAACGATGATGGACCGGACTATGGCTATGTGGCAAAAGAGGGAGATATCTATTTCTATACCGGCGTTACCTCAGTCAACAGTGATTCTTCGAACCTGGGCTTTCTGTTTGTCAATGAACGGACGGGAAGCGCCTCCTTCATCGAATGCCCCGGCGCGGATGAATTTTCAGCTATGAACGCTGCGGAAGGGGAGGTCCAGGAAAAGGGATACCGGGCATCTTTCCCCTCTTTGATCAATATTGACGGGAAGCTGACCTACATCTGCGTCCTCAAGGACAAATCCGGACTGGTAAAAATGTATGCCTGTATTGATGCACAGCAGTACAACCGCGTTGCCGTATCCAGTTCCCAGAAAGAGTGCATTGCGAAGTTCACAGCACTCCTGAGCGGCGAAATTACCCAGGAAGAGGCAGTCAGTGATCAGGTGGCTCTCTCAGAGAAAGACACAGAACCACGCGATACCACATCCTTTGTGGAAAAGAACATCAAAATCCGGAAAATGGAACCGATCACAGAAGACGGAGATACCTGGCTCTACCTGGCAGACCAGGATGAAAACATCTACAAAGCAAAATATGTGGATGTTCTGCCCATGCTTTTGAAAGAGGAAGGGGATTCCATCACCATTTATACAGATGGAACCTATTTTGTACTGGAAAAATAAGCAGTTTGACAGAATGCGTTTCCTATGTTATAGTAAAGTGTGTTTTGGCAGGCAGGCAAGAGG
>CADBTO010000272.1 GCA_902797565.1 uncultured Lachnospiraceae bacterium | reverse complement strand
GAAGGTGCCGATTGCGTTTATGGAGGAGTTCCAAAGGCTGGAGAAAGAAAAAAAGGCGGCAGAATCCGAAGGCCGGGAGTTTGATGATGAGAATCTGATCCTGAACGAAGTGCCGGAGCGGGTGGCGGTTCGGGTCGGGGATGATATGCAGAAGAAGAAGGGGAAGGCGGCTTCGCCGATCGGGGATATTGCGACGTATGGAATGCAGATGCCCGGGCACATCAAGAACCTGGCCAGCCTGCCGGGAGCCGTTGTCAACGATTTCACCAAGATCGGGATGGTCGAGACCGTGACCGAAGCGGGCAGCGAACTGGTTGTTGAGAATCCGTTTTTGCGCGCGTTTATCGGCTGGGCGAAGAAGGCGGGCTATGGCATTTCGGCGATCACCGGTATGGTGGGCGTGATGCTGAGCACCATGCAGCTGGCAGACGAATCTGCGGGAAAATGGAACACGGCATCCTCGGTCTTTTCACTGATGGGCGGCGTGGGCGGCGTGGCGATGAGCGCAAGTACGGTGGCCACGATGCTTGGCTATTCGGACAGGACGGTGACGGCATTTACATCGACCCCGATGGGCTTTATCGTATCCGGACTGAGTCTGACTTCCGGCATGTGTAAGGCCGGGGCGAATATCTCGGACAGCCTGGACCGGAATCAGGCAGCCAAACTGGTCCGGGAGCGGCAGAAAGGCGGAAAAGGGGGCAAGTTTGAGGAAGGCATGCTCGCTTTGAACGGGAAGCTTGCCATGAAACAGGGGTTTGATACGGGGAATACGCTGGTTACGGGCAGTACCATGCTCGTGGCAAGCGCGTTGGTTGCTGCGTCCGTGTGTACGGCGGGACTGATGGCTGTGCTTGGCGGGGCGGTGTTCGGAACGGGCATTGCAGCACAGATTCTGGGCAATAAATTCAAAGGCGGGATGAAGGACGAGCTCTTTGATGCCTTCTTCGAGGTGGACAAGGTCTATGAGGAAAGCGTGAAGGATTATAAGAAGGAAAAAGGCATTCCGGAAGGGCAGAAACTGAGCAGGAAGCAGCGCGCGAAGATGCGGGAGCAGCTTCGGCGTCATATGGCAGCAGAACTGGGCTTCAATTCCCCGCGGCACGCTGCAAATGCCGTGGCGGGCTTTTATGCGGGGGAAATGCTCCGTGCCGCGCAGACAAAAGGGGATCCGAAACAGGATGAGTGCATTGCGTTGATCAAGGGCCTGGGCCTTTCATGGAAGCCGGATCTTGAACCGCCGGTTCCGGATGCATCTGCGATCACCCGGAAGCTGATTGGCGCGTAATCAAGCAGGACACAGACAAGGAGAAGATAAAGAAATGAACGAAAAGGAGTTAAAAGGCCGGCGGCATGCGATTATGGAAGCATTGGAGCAGGGATTTGTCAGGGAAATGATTCCGGCGAAGCTGGTCATGGATGAGAATCTGGGCGTGGAGACGCTGGCGGTCATCATGGAGGATTTTGCGGCAGAAGGGCAGGAGTCCACGGGGGAATTCTTTTTCATGCCGACAGGCGAACGGGATGACCTGCAGATCTTCTGCAATGCGATTACGATTGCAGAAGAACTGTCCGGGGAAAATAGGAACGAACTGTTCAACGCGGTGATGGTGATCAATGCCATTACACCGGTTGGCTGTTTCATCATCAATCCGGAGTCCGGGGCGCTGGTTTACAAGCATAATTATGAGATTCCGCTTGCGCTTGACCAGAACGTTGTGAAGATGCTGGTGGATGCGTGTATGAGTGCAGCGTTTAAGACTGTGGAGCAGATGGCGTACCTGCTGATTGATGTCAACGAAGGTACGCGCACAGCGCAGAACGTGATTGATACGCTGTGCCCATAGTCATATAATTAGGAAGGTTTGGAGATCGGGATGGAAGCGTTTGAGGAATTTGTGGAAGTGGTACGGCGCCTTCGTGCACCGGACGGATGCCCCTGGGACAGGGAGCAGACGCACGCGAGCCTGAAAAAGGGGCTGGTGGAGGAAACAACGGAAGTTGTCTGCGGGATCAACGTGTATGAGCAGACGGGGAATCCGGAAAATCTGAAGGAAGAACTGGGGGATTTGCTGCTGCACGTTGCGATGCAGGCGCAGATTGCACAGGAGGAAGGACTGTTTGATATCCGGGACGTTCTGGAGGGGATCACGGAGAAGCTGATCCGGCGGCATCCCCATGTTTTTGGCGAAGTCCGGGCGGATGGCGCAAAAGAGGC
The DNA here is from genome assembly GCA_902797565.1 of uncultured Lachnospiraceae bacterium. Classification (GTDB taxonomy): domain Bacteria; phylum Bacillota; class Clostridia; order Lachnospirales; family Lachnospiraceae; genus Weimeria. The sequence goes on along the minus strand of CADBTO010000272.1, from coordinate 921 downwards.
ACTTGCCAGCTGGGATGCGGCGAAAGCGAAGGAGAAGGCAGGAAACGGGGAAGGTACGGCGGATGTGGACCAGTACTTGCCGGCGGCCTTTGATGAGGTGCAGGAGCTGATTGGAAAGGCGCGCGCAAAAAAAGGGATATAAAGGAATAGAAGATGAAATGAAAAAAGAGGGGCGTCTGCCCCTCTTTTTTTGAATTTTCCTGGTTTATGCAGGCATTGCTGCGGGTGCGGCACCCGTTTTTTCTGCCTGCGGTGCAAAGCGTCTGCGCTCCTTCTTTGCCGCCTGTGCATTTTCACCGCCGGAGATCTTCCGGCAGACGCGGCGGACAATGATGGTGCAGATGATTGCGCAGTAGATCATGCCGGACATCCATGCCACCTGGTCTGTAAAGCAGATCGCGTCAAAGCCCATCCGGGGGACGAAGATCAGGGTTACGGCAATGCGGGCGATCATTTCAAGCGTGCCGGAGATGATCGCGAGGTTGGAGTATCCAAGCCCCTGAACCACAAGCCGCGTGGTGTTCAGGATTCCCAGGTTCCAGTAGAAGAAGCCGGAAACGAACAGGTATCTTCCGGCAGCGTCCAGGATGGCGCTTGCCCCCACGCTGCTTTCCGCGATGAAGATCGTGCATGCACTCCTGCCAAAGAGGATCAGCAGGATGCCGATGCAGATGCCATAAGCGGTGTTTACGGTTGTTCCCTGGATGACGCCCTTTCTGATGCGTTCTGCGTGGTGCGCGCCATAGTTCTGGCTGACGAGCGTCGATGTTGCCGTTGCGATTGCGTCAAACGGGCACATTGCGAACTGCTTGATGCGCGCGGCTGCTGCATAGGCAGACATATACATGGGCCCGAGGGCGTTATTTGCGGACTGCATGACCATGGAACCGATTGCCGTGATGGAATACTGCAGCCCCATCG
>CADBTO010000271.1 GCA_902797565.1 uncultured Lachnospiraceae bacterium | reverse complement strand
TTGCGCTTCCCTTGAGGCATTTATGTCTGAAAATCTGTAGGTCTGGATCTTTGCCCCGGTGTATGGATGCACTGGGGCGTTTTTTGTCGCAGAGCCACCGGCGGGAATCGGCCGGCAAAGCCGGCGGGCGGCTCGCAGGCGCATAGAAGTTTTGCAAAAGGGAGGGTGATACGTGATGGAATTAAAGGGAAAGGGCGTGTTTGGCGGGATTGCCATCGGACGGATTTCTGTCTACCAGAAGCGGGATAATGTGATCAAACGGAAGCGGGTCGAGGATGCGGAGGCAGAGATCCAGCGGTTCCACGATGCCACAGAAGGCGCGAAGAAGCAGCTGCAGGATCTGTATGAGAAGGCCCTCAAGGAAGTTGGCGAGAACGGCGCGATGCTGTTCGAGTCCCACCAGCTGATGCTCGAAGACCTGGATTATGTGGAGTCGATCGAGAACATCATCCGCACGGAAACGGTGAACGCGGAATACGCCGTGGCACGGACCGGGGACAATTTCGCGGAGATGTTTGCGGCGATGACGGACAATGAATATATGCAGGCGCGTGCCGCGGACATCAAGGATGTGTCCAACCGCGTGATTTCCGTGCTGCAGGGCGGCGGCGGAAGCGGGTTTGCAGCGACCGAGCCGTCGATCCTGCTCGCGGATGATCTGGCACCGAGCGAGACTGTCCAGCTGGATAAGTCCCTGGTGCTCTCGTTCGTGACCCGCCATGGCTCGACCAACTCCCATACGTCCATTCTGGCACGGACAATGAACATCCCTGCGCTTATTACGGTGGATTTCCCGGATGATGCGGACGGGAAGATGGGGATTGTGGATGGTTATGACGGGATTCTGATCATCGACCCGACGGAGGAGCAGCTGGCGGCTTACCGGGAGCGGCAGGAGAAGGACCGCGAGAAAGAACGGCTGCTGCAGGAGCTGAAAGGCAAGGAAAATGTCACGTTGGACGGGACGAAGATCAATATCTATGCGAACATTGGCGGCGTGAAAGACGTGGCGGATGTCCAGAAGAATGATGCAGGCGGAATCGGGCTCTTCCGGAGCGAATTTGTGTATCTGGATTCTGATGATTTCCCGACCGAAGAGGCACAGTTCAAGGCATACCGGACGGTTGCGGAAAACATGGCAGGGAAGAAGGTCATCATCCGGACGCTGGATCTGGGCGCGGACAAGAAGGTGGATTATTTTGACCTTGGCAATGAAGAGAATCCGGCGCTTGGCTATCGCGCGATCCGGATCTGCCTGGACCGGGTGGATATTTTCAAGACCCAGCTGCGCGCAATCCTGCGGGCATCCGCTTTCGGGAAGATTTCCGTAATGTTCCCGATGATTATCTCTGTGGATGAAGTGCGCAGGATCAAGGAAATCCTGGAGGAAGTGAAGCAGGAGCTGCAGTCACAGGATCTTCCGTTTGACAAGGATATCGAGATCGGGATTATGATCGAGACGCCCGCATCGGTATTTATGAGTGAGGAACTGGCGGAGGAAGTGGATTTCTTCAGCATCGGGACGAACGACCTGACCCAGTACACGCTGGCGATCGACAGGCAGAACCCGCGGCTGGACAATATCAACGACCCGCACCATCCCGCAATCCTGCGTGCGATCGAGATGACGGTCAAAAACGGGCACAAGGGCGGCGCGTGGGTTGGCATCTGCGGCGAGCTTGGCGCGGACACCACGCTGACGGAAACGTTCCTGCGGATGGGCGTGGATGAGCTTTCGGTCAGTCCGTCCCGCGTGCTTGCGGTGCGTGATGCGGTGCGCAAGGTGGACTTGTCGAAGTAGGGGATGCCGGGCCAGGGATTTGCAAACCTGGGACTTATCGAAGGTATTGGATTGTTCGAAAATACGAGAACCTGTGTAATAGCACAGTGCTGTACAATTTTGCCAGACAAAAGGAGCGTGGCAGCCCTTTTGTCTGGCTTCTTTATCGCACGGGCTGCGTATGGAAGGTTTCGGCGTAGCCGACGCAGCCCGGAGGGCGAGCAGGGTGGATTTACATCCCCCTGCTCGATTTTTGCACGGGGTGCGCAGTGAAAGTTTCCGGCATAGCCCGCGCGGGGTGCGTAAGGAAGGTTTCGGCATAGCCGGGCGCAGCGAAAAAGATCCCGGAAAAGCCGGGCGCATCCTGCGGAAAGATAGTGCGGCGAGAAAAGTATTGCGATGATTT
>CADBTO010000270.1 GCA_902797565.1 uncultured Lachnospiraceae bacterium | reverse complement strand
ACAGGATCCGAACTTGCGACGGAAAACCCGATGGGGCTTTTTATCCAGGGAGACGGTTTCTTTGCGGTGCAGAATGAGGCGGGCGAGGTGGCGTATACCCGGGACGGGGATTTGAACTGGACGCTTGCCGCGGATGGCAGGCTGATTCTGACAAACAATTCCGGAAATCCGATTCTGGATACGCAGAACAACGTCATCCAGCTGCCGCAGGGCGTCAACGGCGATAACTGCGCCGTGGATTCGGATGGTTCGGTTTATTATTTCAATCCGGACGGGACAGCTGTGGATACGAACCAGGATATCGGCTTGTTCCAGTTCCAGAACCGGGAAGGGCTGGAAAAACGTTCCACGAACATGTTTGTGGAAACCGATGCGAGCGGCCAGGTTATCAACGAGTCCAATACGAACCTGCCGATCGCGCGCAGTTCCATCGTGCAGGGCTATATTGAAGGCTCGAATGTGAACGTGGCGGATGAGATGGTGAACCTGATCGTGACCCAGCGTGCATACGAACTCAATTCCAAGGCGATTACGACGTCTGATTCGATGATGGAAACCGCGAATAATCTGAGGAGATAAGCATTATGGCAATCAGTATGGTAAATTCGGTTGACCCCACGCTGCAGACCCTGCTTAACCAGGCGCAGAGTGAGCGCAGCAGCCAGGCGGCGCGGACAGCGGAAGGCATTGTTTCCGGCATTTCGAAGGATTCCACGGAAGAGGAGCTGACAGAGGCGGTCAAGTCCTTTGAAACGTATTTTGTTGAGCAGTTTTTGAAAGAAGTGAAGGAATCCCTGCCGTCCCTGACCGGGTCTGGCGGAGATTCGATCCTGTCCCAGCAGAATGACCTTTATCTGGATTCCACGATCCAGTCCCTGGCGGAAACACTGGTGGACCAGTACGGCGGGCCACTGACAGATTCCCTGGTCAGCCAGATGAAAGCGAATTATGGAATTGATTAAGATCAAAGGAAGTGTGGACCACATCATCTTCCGAAACCAGGAAAATGGCTATACCGTGCTTGTATTTATCCCGGAGCAGCCGGTCACGGATGCGGGGCTCGAAGACGAGTCCCGCCTGACCTGCGTCGGGATTTTTCCGTCTGTATCGGATGGGGAATATCTGGAACTGTCCGGGGAGTGGACGTTCCACGAAAGCTTCGGGCAGCAGTTTTCCATGAAGCATTACCAGACGTACCAGCCCAAAGATGCGCAGAGCGTCAAACGCTATCTTGCGAGCGGCGCGATCAAGGGCATCGGGGAGAGCCTTGCGCAGCGGATTATCGACCGCTTCGGGGACAATACCTTCCGGATTATTGAGGAAGAGCCGCTGCGCCTTGCGGAAGTGAAGGGCATCAGCGAGAAAAAGGCGGCGGATATCGCCAGCCAGCTGGCAGAGAAGTATGAACAGCGGATGGTGGTGGTGGAACTGGGGCAGTACGGCATCCAGCCGGCGCTTGCGATCCGGATTTATAACCAGCTGGGTGCCGGGACACTGGGGGTTATCCGGGAGAACCCGTACCGGCTTGCGAATGAAGTCCGGGGCGTTGGGTTTTACACCGCAGATGAGATTGCGGAAAAGATCGGAATTCCGAGGGATTCGGATTTTCGGATTCAAAGCGGGCTGCTGTTTGTGCTTCGGACTGCGGCAACGGAGGGGAACACCTGCCTGCCGAAGGAGCGGCTGCTGGAAGATGCGGCGGGGCTTCTGGGCGTGATGCCGGATCTTCTGGAACTGGGAATTGAAGCGCTGCTCGTTGAGAAGGCGATCCGGATTGTCCGGCAGAAGCAGGAGGAGTCCGGGGAAGTGGTGGATCTGGTCTACGACCAGCGGATGTACCAGGCGGAAAACCGTTCCGCCGGGATGCTGCTTGCCCTGGACGACCAGTTTGAGATGGCCCCGGACGAACTGGATGCAAGCATCCGGGAAATTGAGGCGGAACAGAAGATGCCGCTGGATCCGATCCAGAGGCAGGCGGTGGCGATGGCGGCAAGGCAGGGGGTCTTTATCCTGACCGGCGGGCCGGGAACCGGGAAGACCACGACGACCCGCGCAATCCTGCGCTTCTTTGAGAAACAGGGGCTTTCCATTTCGCTTGCAGCACCGACAGGCCGAGCGGCGAAGCGGATGGGGGAGGCATGCGGACAGGAGGCGCGGACGATCCACCGCCTGCTGGAAGTGTCCGGCGGGGAAGGCGGCGGCAGCACATTTGCGCGCAATTCCGGCAATCCGCTGGAGGCGGACGTGGTCATCATCGACGAGGTTTCCATGGTGGATGCCCAGCTGTTTTACAGCCTGCTGCAGGCGGTTGCCGTGGGCACGCGGCTGATTCTGGTGGGGGATGAGAACCAGCTCCCTTCGGTGGGGCCGGGCAATGTCCTGAAGGATATTATTGCCTCCGGCGCGTTCTCCGTGGTGACGCTGAAGAAGATCTTCCGGCAGGCGCTGACGAGCGATATTATTGTCAATGCCCACAAGATCAACGACGGGCAGCGGGTGGAAGCAGATAACCACAGCAAGGACTTCTTCCTGCTGCGGCGGGGGGACGCGGACCACATCATCGCCACGCTGCGCGAGCTGGTCACGAAAAAGATCCCACCTTATGTGGGCTGCAGCCCGGAGGAGATCCAGATCCTTGCGCCCCAGAAAAAAGGGCTGACGGGGGTTCTGCGGCTGAACAGGATTTTGCAGACCTTCCTGAACCCGCCTGCGAAGGGAAAGAAGGAACGGGTATTTGGTGAGCGCACCTTCCGTGAAGGGGATAAGGTGATGCAGACCAAAAATGATTATAATATTGAGTGGGAAATCCGCGGGAAGCACGGAATCGTGGTAGAAAATGGAAGCGGGATTTTCAATGGGGATATGGGACGGGTACGAGCGATCCGGGATATCGAAAAATGCCTGGAGATCGAATTTGATGAAGGGCGGATTGTGAAATATCCGTTCCAGCAGATTGAGGAACTGGAACACGCGTATGCGGTGACCATCCACAAGTCCCAGGGCAGTGAATATCCGGCGGTCTTGATTCCGCTGATGCCGGGCCCCAGGCTCTTATATACAAGAAACCTCCTCTACACCGCCATTACCAGGGCAAAAAAATGCGTGATCCTGGTGGGGGAAGAGAAGGTTTTCTACGGGATGATCGAAAACGATACGAAACAGCAGCGTTACAGCGGCTTTGCGGACCGCATCCGGGAGAAGCGCGGCATGCTGTGACGGGCTCCTGCCAGGCAGGAGCCCGGTCGGCCGGCGCTGCTTTTCAGAGTTGCTGTCCCGGCTGGTGCAGCTTTTCGGAGTTGCTGTTCCGGCTGGCGCTGTATTTTCAGCGGGCGGGCCCGGCTAGCCCTGGTTCTTCAGATAATCCGAATATTCAAAAAATGTCTTTGGCAAATCCAGTTTGAATTTCTTTGCAAATTCCTTGTTGTACAGTTTGACATATGCAGAGCCGGGCGGGGTGGTGACAGGGATCTGTGCCGGGTTCTCCCCGTCCTTCAGAATCCGCACCGCAATGGATGCTGCCGCCGTACCGAAGCTGTATGGGTTCTCGTACAGCGTGGCGAGGCAGTATGCACCGGATACCGGATCCCCGCCAAAGGTGGTGACGCCTTTTTTTGTGGCTGTTTTTCCGATTGCCTCTGCCTGCTGGCCGGTCAGGCTTCCCGTGGGAAGGAACAGTGCGGAGCACTCCCGGCAGGCATAGCTGAGGATTTTTTTCTGGCTTGCCTTACGCGGCAGCCTGGTCTTGAAGGTCCGCGGATCCGTGTTCTTTTCTGTTTTCTTCCCTTTGGGCCCTTTCCAGCTTCCGGAGACCAGCGGGATCTGGGGGTCTCCGTAGGTTCCTGCTTCGAGCGGGTTCATGTTTTCCGTATCCCCTTCATCTGCCAGATACTTCCGGTATGCTTTGGAAGGCAGGATGTATTCTTTCCAGGGGATATGCGCCTCGTCCAGGTAGGACTCCAGGATACGATTCTGCTTGATGGCATCGCTGTCTTCGGGCGTATAGAGGATCCCGACGTTTTCCAGGTTTTTTGTCACTTCGATCAGCAGCGAAAGCTGGGCGTCGACCGGAGGCTGGGAAGATACGCCGGTCACGTTCCTGCCGGTGAGCTGTTTGTCCTCGTCGATGTACTTCGCGCCCAGTGTGTCCGGAATAGAAAGGCAGCCTGCGCTGACGATCGGGACCTGGCTGGTGGACATCGCGGCAGCAGAGAGGCTTGCCGCATCCTCGGTGAAGATCAGGGAGAATCCTGGTTCGTCTTCTGCAGTCTGCTCCAGCAGCTGCGTGATCTTGATCCGGCTGTCATCCGGATCGGTGATCCGGAAGGTTTCGACTTCCAGGTTCTCTTCTCCCAGCGTACTGGACAGGCTGTCCAGGAAACCTTTTTCCAGAGCCTGCGGATCAAAGGTTTCTGTTGGGGTTCCCTGGCAGACAAGGATCCTGTAATGCGCAGCCGCTTGTTTTGCTGCGTTCTTTTTCCCGGTGTTCTGCTTCCCGCAGCCTGCAAGCAGTACCATACCGGTCATAAGAAGAATCGAAAAACAAAAGAATATGGATTTTCGATCTCTGGTTTTCTGAAACATAATCAATACCTCAATCAATATCTCATAAGATGCATTTTTTCCGCACATATTTTTCCATACAAGGGAGGGAAAGTCAATAAAAAACAAAGAGTTTTACAGAAAGGGGTTTTTGCGGCGGAGTGAGGCGCAGCTTCCGGAACTGTTCCGGGAGATGGTATTTCCGGTCAGATGCCCGATGTGTGAGGAAATTCTTCCGCCGGGACGCTGGACGGTCTGCCCGGACTGCCGGAGGAAGCTGGATCCCGCGCAGGGGCAGGTCTGCCTTGCCTGCGGCAGGGTATTGGAAAACGACCATACTCCGTTTTGCCGGGACTGCGCAGGAGGCGGGCATGCTTTTGCGGCAAACCGCAGTTTGTATTATTATAATAGAACGGTGAAACAAGCGTTGTATAGATTCAAATATTCGAATAAGCGCAGGTATGCGAAGTGCTTTGCGGCAGAGGCAGATCGGCTATGGGGCGGCTGGCTTCGGATGCACCATCCGGAGTGTATTATTCCCATACCCATGTATGACAAGAAAGTACGTCTCCGGGGGTATAATCAGGCAGAAGTTTTTGCAGAAGCACTTTCCGAACGATTATGTGTACCATATAATACCAATATCTTGCTTCGGATTCATGAAACACCGGCGTTGAAAAAATTAAATCCAGAAAAAAGACGGCAAAATTTGAAAAATGCTTTTCATATTGAGAAAAGTGCGTTACAATGGAACACAGTACTTCTGGTGGATGATATTTATACGACGGGAGCCACACTCGATGCGGCGGCGGCGTGTCTTCTGAAGGCGGGGGTACGAGAGGTGTACTGCCTTACGATTGCGATCGGGAAAGCGATTTCGTAAGAGCAGTCGGAGGGAGTATCAATATTATCAATCGGGGACCATTCGGGGGGAGTTTTTGCAGGATGGGAAGCCTGTTGTCCCAAGGGGGGGCGCTGGGTTTTCTTTGTGACCCCAAAAAGACCGTTGGTTCCGGCGTTTTACAGAACAGGAGGGGAACATTATGGATGTGAGAAATTGCAGACGATGCGGCAGGATGTTCAACTATCTTGGCGGGCCGCCCATTTGCAAGGTATGCAAGGATATTGCGGAGGAGCGGTTCCAGGTCACGAAGGAATACATCCGCAACCATCCCAAGGCTCCGGTTCAGGAGATCACGCATGAATGCGATGTATCCGCGAACCAGATCAAGCAGTGGGTACGGGAGGAACGCCTGGAGTTTTCAAAGGATTCGCCGATTGGCGTGGAATGCGAGAACTGCGGGGCAACGATCCGCACCGGACGTTTCTGCAAGGACTGCAAGGAGCATATGTCGGATTCTCTGGCGAAGGCAGTGGCGAAGCCGGAACCGGCAATGGCACCGAAACCGAAAATGAAACGGAAAGAGCATGATGCAATGCATTTTGCCAGGAAGTAAGCGCGAATGATCAATGCACAGCGTGTCATCCATATGGCACGGATGGAAATGTTTGAACAGAAAGAGGGGCAGTATGCCGACGCCGTTGAAGGGATGCGGGAGGAGGATTACCTGTCGTTCCACCTGCTGATAGACTTCGTGGCTGCCGCAGTGCTGTACTGGGGCCTGTATCTGGCGCTGGTTGCTGCCCTTTTTGCTTTTTTTATCAAGCGTCTGAACTCGATTCTGGCGATATCATTGATTCTGGCAGGGTCGATTGGTTACATCATCTTTGAGTATTTGTATTTGCAGCGTAGCGCGCGTCTTCTGCACAAGCGCTACGCAGTATGCAAGGAAGTGGAACGCAAGCGGATCCGGAACTGGGAGGTTCTGAAAGAGATGTACGAACAGGAAGAAAAGGGCAGGACGCCAAAGGAGGAGGAGATCTTCGGTACAGGAGAGGCCTGATGAATGTTTTTCTGGAGTTGCGGAATCGGCTGAGGACCGCAGTCGTAAAATATGAGAAAATTTTGAATCCTGTATTGATGGGGATGCTCATGTTTCTGGGGCTGCACACGCTCCGTGAGTCATTCGGATATTTCGAATTTCTCAGCCACGGACTCGTATGCTTTGCCATTTCCGTGGTGTGTGCATTTCTGCCAACCTCGGTCTGCGCATTAGTCTTGGGTGCCGCGCTGTTCCTGCACCTTTCCGCGATGTCTGCGGAGGTGGCGGTTCTGGTGCTCGGTCTTTTTTTGTTATCTATTTTCTTTTCCAGGAGCTATCACGCACAGCAGCCTTTCCAGCTGGTAGCGCTGCCATTGCTGAACCTTCTGGGGGTGCCTTCTATTTCGCCGCTGTTTGCCGGGCTGTTTGCAGGCTGGGCGGACGGTACGACGATCCTCTGCGGTTCAGTGATTGCGTTTTATCTGCGGACAGTGCGGGACAATACGGCGGTATTGATGGATGCGTCCCTGGATTACGGGGCACTGGATCTGCTTTCGCTCATGATCGCGAATCCCAAATTCTATGTTTTTTTGTCTGCAATGACAGCAATGTATGCCATTGTGATGTTTTTGCGCAACCGCTCGATTTCCCATGCGTGGCTGTTTGCGGTTATTTTTGGTGTGCTGACGGAGCTTGTCATTATGCTGGGGGGAGATCTGTTCATGGATGAACAGGCATCTCTGCCTGCGCTGCTTCTGGGAAGCCTTGTCACGCTGCTGATCGGGCTGTTGATTTATTACCTGTTCCAGGATTTTGACTACTATCGGGTGGAACGGGTACAGTTTGAAGATGATGAATATTATTATTATGTTACTGCGGTGCCAAAAATCCGAATAACCGAAGAAAAGAAGGAAGTCAAGGAAATTACCGGGGTTTCCGGAAAATAGCGGGCGGACATTCGGGACATTCCGGGCGGGGAAACGGGTGCATTGGCAGGGACGAGGCAGGGATACAGGAAGGAGCGCGCGGGATGGGGGAAATCTTGGAACAGGTGGACATGTTCTTTGGCGATACCTTTGGCTTTGCCCTGCCGTCCATGCAGGTGACAGACGTCGTGGAGATTCTGATCATCGCGGCGGTTCTGTACTTCCTGCTGGCATGGGTCAAAGATACCAGGGCCTATATGCTGCTGCGCGGGATTATTATTATCCTTGTGTTTTTCCTGCTGGCGGCGTTTCTGCAGATGAATACGATCCTGTGGCTGGGCGAGCGGCTCTTTTCTGTGGGCCTCATTGCCCTTGTTGTGGTGTTCCAGCCGGAACTGCGCCACGCGCTTGAACAGCTTGGCAGGAAGAGCATCCTGACGGTGTTTTT
>CADBTO010000269.1 GCA_902797565.1 uncultured Lachnospiraceae bacterium | reverse complement strand
TCCCCCCCCCCATCAAAAAAATCCAGGCCCCCCGGCCTGGATTTTCCTACATATCCTACATCCCCCGCATATCCCGCACATCAACTCCCTACTTCCCCAACACACCCATCCACATTCATCTCTTAATACTCCAGCTTCCCAACCTCCTTAAACCCGTCCGCCATATCATACGCCCTGGTATCCCTTGTCCCGACCAGATAGAAGTTCTGCCCGATATAGATCCCGCGGGCATTCTCCAGGTCATTCTGCCGGCTCTCCTCACCAATCGAAGCCTTCAGCTTTTCTACGAACTTCCCGTTCTCATACGAATAGACGAAATAAGACGTATCTTCCTCATTTGTCTTCTTTTTGTCCGCATCCTTTCCATAATAATAGTAATGCGTATAGGACTGCGCCGCGAATCCGATCAGGTTCTTGCCGGGGTCTGCCAGGATCGCCTTATACGCTGCGTAACCCGGCACATAATCATTGTGGTAGCCATTCTCGTCTTCTGCAGAAAGGACCGTCGTGGGCTTAATGATGATCGTGCTCTCTTCCTTGAGGTTCAGGGGATCCGAGATGTCAAACATCGAAAGCTTGATCCCCAGCTTCGCGCTGGTCTTCTCGTCCGTGTCGTAACCCATCCCCAGAAGGTGCGTATCATCCCAGAAATGCATATAATCCGAGAATCCGGGGATTTCGAGTTTTCCGATAATCTTCGGATCGGTCGGGTCTTTCAGGTCGATCGCAAACAACGGGTCATGATTCTCAAAGGTCACAAGATACAGGATGTCGTTCATATACCGCGCGCTCTTGATTTCCTCGCCCTTCGCAATCCCGGTCAGCCTGCCGATGCGCTTCATGTCCTTGTCAAACACATAGACCGCGTTTGTACGTCCGGTGTAGCCCCAGCTTGTGCTCGCCACGCGGATATTCCCCGCATCGTCCTCGTCGATCGAAAAGCTGCTCTCGATCGTTCCCGGCACCACGCCAACCCCAACTGCGGCAAAAGCGCCCTTATCATACCCGAATTTGATCAGGTTTGTCACGGTCCGATCCCGGCTGTAATCCTCTTCCTCCAGAATGATCGTATCCGGTGTCACATAGACATCATCCACATCCGTATAGACTACCTTCGCATCCACCGCCTTGGACAGATCCGAAAGGGACAGGGAGGTCATCGTATACGTCCGGTAATTCGAGCCAATATCCGAAGAAAGGTAAATATCAGACACATCCGGCCGCGCCCCGTCCAGCAGCGGAATCCGGTTGCCGCCGTACCAGGTGAACAGGTACACCTCATCCCCGGAAATCCGTGAAGAATCATACTTGCCCTCCACCACAAAATCCGTCACCTGCTTCGGGTCCTTGCGATCCGAAAGATCATAAGACACCAGATGGGTCTGGTTTGAATCCGAATAATGGTAGCGATACGGATAATAACGGCTGCGGCTCTTGTTTTTTGCAAGCGTATAGAACATTGCCCCATCTTCGTCATACTGGTAATAATCAAAGTCTATATCATAGACGTTCATTGTCAGGATCATCCGGTCACCACGGATATACATATCCTCGATCTCCCAGTCGTCGCCATCCACTTTCGGGATGAACAGCTTCTCCAGGGACAGCTTCGCCCCCTCTGCCCGAATAATCCGGATCTCGCCCTTCGCATTATAACTATAGATGAATTTCCCATCGGTCTTAACGACATCACCCTCATCCACGCCCAGCTCCCGCAGGTTCGTATTCGAAAAATCACCCGTGGCCGCCGCATTCTGGCCGGAAGATGCCGAAGGCGCGCTGCTTGCAGAAGCTGCCCCGCCTGCTGCCGCACCATTTGCCATGCCTGCGGACTCATCCGCAGACTTTGCAGAAGCCGCACTGCTTGTCTTCGCCGTGGAATTGGAGGCAGCCGTCGGCATAGCTGCGCCATCCGCAGCTTCTTCAACCGTCGCATAATCCACTGCGTAATCCACATCCGTATATCCATAACCATAGGATACGCGCTTCCGTGAGAGGACCTTTTCGATATCCTCGTAGCTTTGTACCCGGATGAACTGGCCGTCCAGCACGCTGGTTCCTCCTGCCAGAATTGCCGCCACCTGCGCCTGGGTCACCGTATCCGTCCCGGTTTTCGCGGTTTCACCGGATGGATCCTCCTTCGGCTCCGCAGCGGCAGGTGCAGCCTTGACCGTCACCACGCATTTTAATTGATAGGTCTTTTTCTGTGCCGTTTTCGTCTGCCCGGTCACGCCTTTTGTCACAACGCTTGCGATAATTGTCGCCTTCCCTGCCTTTTTTGCCTTGACCACGCCCTTCGCGGATACCGTTGCCACCGCCTTCTTTTTGGACGTCCATTTCACCTTGACAACGGTTTCCTTCCCGGCCGAAACCTTCAGCTTCAGGCTCTTTCCGGCCACAATCGTTGCTTTCTCCTGGCTGAGCGCCGGTTTTTTTGCCGCAGCTTCCACGCGCCCGAGGGGCCCGCCCACCGGAACGATGGACGCTGCCACCATCCCCGCAAGCAGCAGCCCGGAGACCAGCCGCCCCGCGCCCCGCTTCTTCCAGGCCAGGCCAGCCTTGATGCCACCATTCCTTCCATGTCTCGTGCAGTGTTTTCCGCCAGGTTCCCCGTTCCAGTTTCTTTGTTTTCTCATAAAATCCTCCATTCCGCTTTCTGCCCTGTGCCATCTTCCTATGACACCCCGATGCACACCGCAGGGCAGAAGCCTGATCTTCCTGTCCGTATGATACCGGCAGACAGGAGGCCGCTTCAAGCCTCCCCGCCCCTTTTCATACTTCCTATCATAACAGTGTACAAAAAAAAGAAATTTGTTGCAAGAAAAAAAAGAAAATGTTAGAATATGTAGTAAAAAATAATCAACGCACGATGACCAGATGTAGAAGATATACATAATATGTGAAAAAGGAAATCTCATATGAATGACAATTCGAATGACAAAACTGCGGACAAGATCAATGACCAGATGATCCAGAATATCCTCAGCGGAGGCAGTGCCAAGAAAATAATGCCCCTGGCCCAGCAGATCCTCCGGGCAATCCAGGAGCGGTACGCGTCGCTCACCGTACAGCTGCCGCTGACAATCGCGATCAGCCTCTTCGTGGTCATCGTTGCCGTCTCCCTGACCGTATACCAGCGCTTCCACTCCCGGATGATCGACGAATTCACGTGGCTGGCAAAGGGCGTCACACGTCTGATGGCAGAAGAAATAGATGGCGACAAAGTCGATACCTACATCAAAAAAAATTACGGTCTGCCGGAATACAGGGAAATCATCCGGAAATACACCCTGCTGAAGGAAAGCTATCCGGATATCCTCTATTTATATGTATACAAAATCCAGGAAGATGGCGGGCACGTCGTACTGGATCTGGACAGCAGTGGTGCTGCCAGCCAGGACGGTCCCGGATCAATCTACAAACTCGATGCACCGTTCGCCTCGAAGGTCGGCCAGATCATGGCCGGAGAAACCATACCTCCCTATGCCGTTCATACACGAGATGGGGAATACCTGTTTTCCTATATTTATCCGGTCTTTGATTCCAACGGGGATTATGCCTGCAGCGTCTGTGTCGATTTTTCGCTGGAACGTCTCCACGCCAAAGACCTGGACTTTGCGCTTCGCCTATTTGTTACCTTCCTCGCCCTGTCCCTCATCATGACGGCAGTAGACATCCTTATAATCCGTAAAAACGTGACCATTCCGTTGAACCAGATCATTCGGTGTACCAAGGAATTCAGTTACGACACGGAAGAAGCACGCTTTCAGAATGTCCAGGATCTTGAAGCCCTGAACATCTACTCTGCAAATGAGGTCGGCACGCTTTATACCACATTCATGTCCGTGATGAAAGAAAGCCTGTTCTATATGACAGTCTTTACAAAAGCACGGTCTGATATCGAAAAGAAAAACGAACAGATCAGCGAAATCAGCCGGGCAGCATACAGAGACCCGCTGACTGGTGTCGGCAGCAAGGCTGCTTATGAAAAGGCAATCCAGGAACTGGCGCAGGAGATGCAAAACGGAAACCGGGATTTTGCGATTGCCATGGTTGATGTAAACAATCTGAAAATGATCAATGATACCTATGGACACAAGGAAGGGGACGCATATATCAAAGGCTGTGTCAAAATCATCTGCGAGGTCTTCAAACATTCTCCGGTATACCGGGTCGGCGGCGACGAATTTGTCGTCCTGATCCGGAATGAAGACTTCCAGATGCGTCGGATCAAGAAAGGCCAGCTGGCAACTTCCTTCCTTGACAGCTATAAACAGCTGGACCGGCAGCCCTGGGAACGTTACTCCGCTTCCGCCGGCCTCGCCACCTGCAGACAGGATGACGAAACAATCGAAGCCATCTTCGACCGCGCCGACGAACGGATGTACCAGGACAAACTGGAGTTCAAGAAAAAATATGGCAGCTACCGTTAAACATTCACAGCGCTCTGGCTGCATAGCAGCCGCCAAGGCCAGGGCATCATAAATCACGAAAGGCGTATATCATATGTGCAGGATCCTACAGGACACAATGAAAGAAAAGCAAAAAAACCTCCGTACCCCGGTGAATCCGGGACAGCTGGACCAGAAGCTCAAAACGATGAAGCAGACCGCCACGACGAATCTGGACCAGATGCAGACGCTCGTGGATACCCAGGTTTTTTCCGGGGATGAGGAACAGAAGGCGCAGAAACGCCACCAGGATTATTCCCACAGCTATATCTACAAGGGCATCCAGGCGAATGTAAACCATGTGAACTTCACCGCTGCAAAACTGATCGACAAATACGGGAAGGCAACGGTGACCGATGCGGACCGCAAGGCGCAGCCCGCGTACAAGCCAATCGAAAACCAGCCTGTCAACACCCTGCTGAGCAAAAAAAGCGGCCAGGAAGCATCAGAGCTTGCATATACCAAAGCGAACAGGAACGAACTTGCAGACCTTGTTACTGTCCGGGAATACAACCATCTCTTCAAGTACAACCAGTTCATCCACGAATATACTTCCAAACAGAACAGCACCTTCAAAAAAGCGCTGAAGAAAGAAGCGAAACGTGGAAAGAACCAGAAGGAAAAAGATACGATCGAAAAGCGCACCTATGCCCGCGTCGGATACGCCGGCCTTGCATTCCTGAAGACCTATGAGAAGAAAGGCTGGTTCCGGAAAAAGCACTATACCCTGGATGGCAAACGTCTGAAGACAAAAAAGGGCGGGATGAAACCCGAAGAATACAACAAAATGCTGATCGAAGGGCTGTGCCTGGAAACCGACAAAAACCAGGGACTTGACGAAAAAACGCTGAAAGAAAACCGTGAAAAGAAAGCCAAGGTCCTGACGATGCTGACAAAAGAGATGCTGGAATCTTCGATCGACGTTTCAAAGCTGACCGACCGGTATCTGGCAAACAACATCGTGGAGGTCCAGCAGTACGCGGACAAACTGAACGCCTTCGACCTGCTCATCGAAGAAAACCGATGGTTCTTTTATGGGACGGACAACGCAAGAACCAAACGGGACATCCTGGATCCTTCGCTGATGAGCCTGATCGAAACCCGCATCATCGGCGTGTCAGATATTCTGAATGATTTCCTGGAAGAGCACTACCGTGCCCACTGCCTCTACCGTTCCGGACGAAGCCATTATAAAAGTAAGGGCTTTTTGAAAGAAGGCATGGAAAAACCTTCCGCAGATGATATCCGGGGCCAGCAGAAATACCGGGAAGACTTCCTGTACGCCTTCGCACAGAGTTTCGAGATATACGATTCCAGGAGCCTGACCGAAAAACAGCGCCAGGACTACGAAGCAAAAATCCAGTACGAACGCAGCTTCCTTCTGCTGGACGGAGTGGACAAGCAGTTAAAGGCATGCTATAAAAAAGAACAGGGCGGGATGGCTTCTCCCCTCAATGACGTTATCAAAACAGAAATGGCGGACCAGGAAACCGCCAGCCTGAAACAGTTTAACGAAGAAAAAAAGGACTTCGAAAAAAACGGCGGGGCCTACAAGAACATCCATGTCCCTTATGAACAGATGGCTGATGGCTATGAAGGCGGCCTGCTGCTCTATGCCGCGCGGGAATCGATTCTGAAATACCCGACCAGCTACCTGTACTTCGGACCGGAGATCGACCATATCTACGGCCAGATGTACACTTCCTGCCGTATGATGGCAGAACTGCGCGGGCGCAAATCCGCCCTCCAGAAAAAGCTCCGGCAATCTGCCAGGGTCCAGGAGCGCCGGCAGCAGGAAAACCAGGAATGGGCGCAGCATGTTGCAGACTGCAAGAAACGGAAGAAAAAGCCGGGCAAACGGCCTGCATCCAAAGCCGGACAGGATCCCTTTGAATATCAGACCAAAAACCCGAACACCGGCTTCCTGAACGGATTTATCGCAGAAGAACTGAAACGGCAGGCCCAGACAGAGATTGACGCCGTTGCCAAAAAGGTGGCATACCTGCAATATAACCAGAAGGTATGCAGGGACACGCTCCGCCTCGTCCTGATGGGCCGGAAGAACTGCGGACTGTCCGATGAAGCGCTGGAAAACGTGGAGCGCTATCTGGAAGATGAACGGCTGTCATACCTCTCAGATGTGGATCTGATTGATGAATATGACGATATTCTGGACGATACGATCCCCGAAGCGCGGGAAGAACTGCGCAAAAAGGAAAACCCGGATGCACAGCCGCTGCCAAAACAGAAGCAGGTTCTGGGCACACGGGAACGTGCCATGCGGATCGCAAAAATGCGCGAACGCCAGCAGCGGAAGAAAGATACGGAAATGGCAGAGCTGAACTATGTAGCCCGCCCGCGCAATACCGCAAGAATGATGGCAGATATCTGCTGCATGAAGCCGGGGGAACTGACAAGCTTCAACTTCAAGACCCACATCCCGGTCAGCGGGAAGGGGAGCGCGAACAATATCTACCGCTATCTCCTGTGCAGCATGGCATTCGAAGTTATGACCGGACACCATCAGCAGATCTACAAAGCGGATCTCTCTGACGAAGGCTTTATGATGCGCCGGCTGAATACCTACAAAGGCAATGACCTCGTTCCGCAGAATCTCACCCTGGACACGTTTATGCAGACTGCCCAGCTGAATTTTGAGATCCTCTCGGGGCAATACTACAAGATGGCCTCGCTCTACAAACTCCAGAAACAGGAAACCTTCCCCTATCTGGATATCGACCGGATCAGCGAGCTGTCCCTGGAAGAAATCGGAGAGCTGAAGAAAAAGCTGGAAGCAAAACAGAAAGCAGAAACAGATGCGGCAGCAGCCGTAAACGAAAAGTACACCAAAAGACGGCACCAGTCCAAAGCGGACCGCGCGGCAGAACTGCTGGACCTGGTCAAAACCTATGAACTGGGCATCATCAAATCCGGGAAATACACGGATCTGACCTCCGAAGTATACAGCCACAAGCTGCGCGAACGTGTCCTGAAGGCACGGGTCGCACGCGCAAAAAAAGAAGAGTTTTTCGATGCGGATGAGAATTACATCCAGCTGAAGGACATCCTGGATTCAGAAGAAGTGTCGAACCTCAGATATACCTGGCTCACAAGGGATGAAGAACAGAAAGCAGACGCGAGCGAAAAATCCACACTGGAGCTGCTCCAAAAACAGGTGCTGCGCCTCTCGGAAATTCCAACAGGCGTGCAGATGACTGAACTGCTTAAATCCCTGACGAACAAAGGCGGCGTGATCCGGCCTGAGCCGATCAAGAAACTCCTGGCCTATTCCACGATCATTACATCCCTGGATGAAGCCCTGCACCGTGAAGGCATCGAAGGGTTTCCTGTGCAGCCACGCTACCTGCAGATGCGCGAAATCCTGAACAAACCGGAACATGCCGCGCTCAAACTGGAAATCGAAACACGGCTGACTGCATTAAAACCCCTGCACAAGGCATGCCAGTTCTTCCTGCAGCAATATGGCTTCAACCGTGGTTTGATCGGTACCGCCGGCAGAGAATACAGACCGGATAACGCCAGAGGAAACCAGCAGGCGCTCCTGAGCGAACTGAACCAGGCAACAAGCGAAAAGAACCGCTATCTGAACCGGCTGGAAGCAAACCTGAAGGTGCTCGAACAAGGCAGCCCCAGCCAGATTATGCAGGATTACAAGCAAAAGCTTTTTGAGCGCATTTACCAGAGCGGAGAAAAGCTCTCCCTCTCGCAGGAAAAGAAATGGAAGGCAAAGGTAGAAAAGATGTCAAAGGAAGGCTTCCATTTTTTCCGCAAGGAAAGCCCGCTGGATACCTGGGTACGCCTTGCTGCAAAAAATATGCTGGAAGACTGGCCCTATAGCTTTGAAGAATTCCTTTCCAAACGCATCGTAATGGATACGGGCAAAGCCGTCCAGATCCAGCTGGAACGCGTTGGCGGGAAAGAGGCGAAAGACCTGATCGACGGAACGAATGCGGCCGCAATCTCCCAGGCAATCACCGAAGTGGAAATCGACACCTTCCAGGCGCTGGACACGGACGCAAAAAAGAACCTGGACCGTGCCCTGCAGGCAAATGGATATGACCCGAAACTGTTCTACTATCTGATGCAGCCCGTGAAAGTCAACGGTGCAGGGATGCCCGCAGACCCGGCGGACGAATTTGCCCGGCAGGAAAACCTGGATCTTGCAAAGGCATTCCGCGAGAAAGCCAGCTCGCCTGAGGCATGGGAAGGCGCTGTCATGCAGCTGATGAATGAAGTCACGCAATTCGAAATCACAGAGCAGATGCTGGACGAGGAATATATTTCCAAGAATTTTTCATCCCTGTACCGCATGACCAGGAAATTTGCAGCAGCAAAGGAAATATATGAAAAAGAAAAGGCCCTCCTCCATTCAGACAAAGTAAACGAATGGATCCTGAACCCGAAGCAGTTCTACACAAGCCTGCACAACTGCTTCGAAATCCAGAAAAACTTCCTCTTCGGGAAATTCATCGCGCTGGTCGAAGCATACGCGAAAAAACACCTGGTGAACGAGCACGGCGTCCTGGACTGCGGCCTTTCCAATGCAGAGATGGGCGCACCGAACCTGGATCTGGAACAGGAGAATGAGAAACGCGTGATCCAGGATCTGACGAAGGAACAGCAGGCGGCGAACCTGACGAAGATCCGGCAGAAGATCAGCAATCAGCAGACAGCATTCGCCCTGGAAAAAGAGGCACTGGGCATCGAACTGCGCCGGGAGGAACTGGCCCGGCAGACGCGGCGGCTTGAAAACGCGAATGCCGCGCTGCACGCCATAGACATCACCGGACAGGACAAGATCTTCAAACTGGCGCAAAAACTGGGCTTTGCCGGAAATATTGACGACGTGAACATCCTGCTGCAGACTGATTATATTGCAGGGCTTTCTGACCAGCTGGTAGATGCGCAAAACAAGTTTGCGGAAAACCGGATCTTGATCCAGCGGCTCACAAAACAGATCCTGGATCGCCAGCAAAAGAAAAAACCGGTGCCCGAAGATTATACGGTCACACTGGCGAAAAAACAGCTGGAAAACAGCACGCTGGAAGAAACCATGCGGCAGATTAAGGAGAAACTGACGACTTACCAGATGGTAAACACCGTCATATACTCTTCCTTCAACCTGACACGGGACGAAAAGGGAAAACTGGTGTCAGAAAAGCAGGGCGAAGGCGATGGTGCACCAACATCCACGCTGCCGAGCTTCTGCTACTTCCATTCACATATGGCTTCGGATATGCGCAAAGCATATGAAGCATTCAAGACGCGGCTGGAAGAAAACAAAAAAACAAACGGACGGCTCTTCGACCGTAACGCCCTAGCACAGCGGATGACCAAACCTGAATGGTCGAAAGAACTGCGGGACTGCAAGAAACTGAACCTGTACCTGGGCATCCTGGAACAGGATCGCGAAACCATCCTTCAGAAACTGCCGGACAAAAAAGGAAAACTGCCCCAGCCAAGCGCATTCCTGGCTGAGATCAGAAAGCAGATCGGGCAGGCAGACCAGGATCTGAAAAATTATGATGCACAGCACGGTAAACCCAAAAAAGACGTGTTCGACCGGGAGCGCAACGAACTGATCCTGCACTGCAATGACCTGGTGGATGCGCAGTTCATGCTCGAAACCGCAATCAAAGATGAGGAAACCATTGCAGAACTGCATCGTTATGTAAACCTGATCAACGCCGTTATGGCGCAGCATGGCATCGCGCCGGACGGGAAACTGCTGGAAAACCAGATTGAAGAGGCTGCAGGTGAAAAGCTAAGCGAAGAAGAACGGTACAAGATCCTTCATGAAAACGAGGAACGCGCGCGGAAAATCGCGATGGGAAACGAAGGAAACAATCAGGGAAATAATCAAGGGAATAACGGGAAATAATAGGAAGGGAGCAGCAGATGGACATTGCCATGGAAGACAGATTTTCACTCTATGCGATCGACGGCGCGGACGCTGCGGACTTTTCCTTCCTCCTGACCCCGGAAGCCGTCCAGGCATTGCAGGAAGAAAGGCAAACTGGTGCATTGGTACTGAAGTACAGTTCCGCTTCGAACGCGAAGCATATCGGTGCAATCGCCGGACGCCTGACAGGAGACGGTGAATTTGAGATTCTCTCTTTGTATGTATTGCCAGAGTTCCGCAGGAAGGGGGCAGCCACCAGGCTGCTCTCCAACCTGGAATCTTCCTTTCGGGATATGGCCGAAGAAGCGCAGGATGAGCAGGGGATCTCCCTCCCGGATTTCGTACCGGAAATGATCCGCTTTGTCCGGCTCACCCCGGAAGAAGAAGCACTCGCCGCCTTTCTGGACGCAAGCGGCTTTTCCAGTTTTGACATTCCGGAAACGGCGCTTTTCAGCCTGCCCCTTTCTATGGCAAAAACCGGAAAACTGGGGCAGCTGCTTGCAAAAAAGAAAAAAGGCAACCCGGACATCAAGGCATTTTCAGAAATCCCTTCTTATGTGCTGAAATCCTTTTCTGAACGGAATATCCGCGGCTTCGTCCCCCTTCCGGACGGTGGGCTGGTTGGGAAACAGGTGGACAAAGATCTCAGCTTTGCCCTGATCAAAGAAGAGCAGATCCTGGGATTTGCCATTGTAGAGCATTTGAAGCGGAGCAAAGAAAAACCAGACTATAAAACGCTGGTACTCTCATGTGCCTATCTGGACAAAAAAGCACCGCCGGCAGCGCTGGTCGGACTGCTGTCCCGATGCCTTGCTGCAGGATGCAAGCGTTTTGCATTGAGGGAAGAAACCGTGCGCATCCTGATTCCTGCAGTCACCGAAGGCTCAAGGAAGCTGGTGGAACTCCTGTTGGATCTGGAAACCGCAGGAGATTCGGGCGCGGATCTGGAAACCGGGACCGAGCCAGAAACTGCCCTAGCCATCCAGGACATTCAGGCAAATTACCGGAAGCAGCTCCCGCTGCAGCTGTATGGCTTTGGCAGACGCACTTCGCTCTCGAATTTCCTGGACCAGGAACTTTGGTCCCTGCGCGGCGGTCCTTCCAGCCTGGACCGGAAACTGCACGCACTGGAAGATCTGATGTAAAAAAACAGGGGGGGATGAAAATCCCCCCTTTTTTTGTGCAGCAGAGTGGATTTCCATCCCCCTGCGCGATTTATGGAACTGCCTGCCCTACCATAAAATCAGGTACGCGCGGCACGGTGCCCCGTCACAGCCGCCCAGATTCAGCGGGGCGGCACTCAGGAAATATTTGCCCTCTTTTACACCATCCAGCACAATCCCTTCCAGCAGCGTGACCTCCTGCCCCAGCAGGATCAGATGCACCTCCTGGGGCGCGTCCTCCGGCCCCACTGTCTGGCTTTCATTGCCGAGCAAGAGCAGGTTCGCCTGCGCGAACACGCGGGCTGCATCCGCAGTCACCGTCGCATTCCCGGCGATCAAAATCCTGCGCCCCGCCTGCACGGCAGCCGCCTTCTGCACCATCAGCTCTGCATCTGCAGCACCGACTTCCCCTGCAAACCGTGCAACATAGCAATCTCCCACATAAGGTTCCAGCCCCATCTGGTCAATGGTCTTCCCCTCATCCAGAAAATGGTTCGGCGCATCCACATGCGTCCCGTTATGTGCACACATGGAAAGGCTGGTCAGATTGCAGGCATCGCCCTTCTCAATCCGCATCTCTTCTTTCCGCACCGGTTCCGGATCATTCGGAAACACATGGCAGGAAAACAGCTCCTGCGAAATATCAATCAATCTCATGATTTTCTCCTGTTTCTTGATTCGCATAACGCCCTGGTTCCCGGATACTATATCAGAACGCTGATGAAGTTGCAAGTATTTTTTATGCAACAAGCCGTGGCACAACCTCTTGTTCATTTTTGTTTTTTTTACTTGAATTTTGCACCAAGATATGCTAGAATAAACTCGTTGTTTTTTAACGCATTTAATAGGAGAAAACTATGAAATATGAAATCAAGGGCGGCAGCTTTCCTGTCGCAGTCTGCAGCATGAACGGTGGAGAACGCATTGTCTGCCAGAATGGCGCAATGTCCTGGATGTCAGACAGCATCAAGATGGAAACCAAGGCAGGCGGCATCGGGAAGATGCTCGGCAGGGCTTTTTCCGGTGAAGACCTCTTCGTGAACAACTATGTGGCGCAGGCGGACGGGGAAATCGCATTCGCGACAAACTCCCCCGGCGAAATCCACGCTGTAGAGATCACACCCGGCAAATCCATCATCGCACAGAAAGGCTCATTCCTGGCCAGCGATCCGTCAGTGGAGATGTCCGTTTTCTTCCAGAAGAAGATCGGCGCAGGCCTCTTCGGCGGTGAAGGCTTCATTATGCAGAAATACAGCGGCAGCGGCACCGTCCTGGTAGAAATCGACGGCGGCTCTGTTATCTATGACCTCGCACCTGGCGAAAAGAAAATCATTGACACCGGATACCTGGTCATGATGGACGATACCTGCTCGATAGATATCGTTATGGTCAAAGGCATCGGAAACATGCTCTTCGGCGGCGAAGGCCTGTTCAATACGGTCATTACCGGTCCTGGGAAGGTCGTGATCCAGACCATGCCTTTGATGCAGATGGCTGGACGGATTGCCCAGTATATCTCTGCCGTGAAATCATAAATCGGTTTCCCGACGATCCGGCTTCGTGGTCTGGCGTATCCGCCAGGCCACGTGCTTTATACGGCGGGATTTTTATCCCCCTCCTACGCGGTCACTACATATGAAACGAAATTTGGAAGGAACACCATGCTGAACATTGAACTGCAATCCTGCGCATTGGTGATGCTGCTGGTCTTATTAGTCATCTTCATCGGGGAACGTGCGCTGGATCTGCGAAGCCGCAAGCTCTATCTGCGTGCCCTCATCTCCTGCATCATCTGCCTGATCCTGGACATTTCTTCCATTATCGGCATTTCGGCAGCGAATGCCGGAACCATTGCTCCAGGGTTCGCGCGGCTCATCTGCAAGCTTTATATCTGCAGCCTCGTGATACAGAGTTACGAAGGGCTGCAATACGCCGCAGGCGAATTTTACGCATTGGACGCACACAAAAAAATCCGGCGTTTTTTTTCCCTGACCCTGGTTCTTGGCGTTATTCTGGTAGCAATACTCCCGATCAACTATTTCATCATGGGACGCGTGGTCTTCTCGTATGGACCATCCACGGTTGCCACCTATGTGTTCACGCTGCTCTACATTGGAATGACGATTGCTCTTGCATTCTACAAGAGCGACACGACTTCCGGACGGAGGCGTCGTGCCATCCTGTGCTGGCAGGGCTGCTGGCTGTGTGCGGCACTGGTACAGCTCACACATCCCACGATCCTGGTTGTCGGGCTGGCTGCGGCGTTTGGTATGATGATCCTCTATGCGGAGCTGGAAAATCCGCACGAAGGCATCGACCGCGCCACAGGGTTGTATACTTCCAATGCCTTGCTTGACTACATGCGTGACCGTTATGATACAGGAAGACACTTTTCCAGCATCTTCATTCTGGTCGATTATGCCACCCAGTCCCCCAGCACGGAAGTGGAACGGACCGTCATGATCCGGATGGCAAACTATCTCCGGCGTTTTTCCGGAACCCATTGCTTCCGCCAGTCGGACAAGGGGCTGACCCTTCTCTTCGAGGAAGGCGGCCGGATGGATTCCCTCTACCAGACCATCAGCGAGGAACTCCCGATCGTGATCGGATATCCAGTCCGTCTGCATTATATCCTGCTGCGGACCAGCAAAATCACAGACAGATTTGAAGAGTGCATCAATGCCCACTCCTATCTGCTGACCCAGATGGAAGGGAAGAAGGCAGTTGAAATGGATGCGGATACGATCGCGCATATTAAAAACTATGCAACCGTGCGCGAAATGATCGAGGATGCTATGAAAGACGGACGGGTTGAAGTCTTTTTCCAGCCCATCTACAATGTCAAAGAAAAGATCTTCACCTCTGCCGAAGCACTGGTACGGATCCGGGACGAGGATGGCAGGGTTGTTCCGCCGGGTATGTTCATTCCGGTTGCAGAAGAAAACGGGCTGATCATCCCTCTGGGCGAAGAAATCTTCCGGCAGGTATGTGCCCTGCTTGCCACCGGGAAGCCACAGGAGTATGGCATCCAGTATATCGAGGTAAACCTTTCCGTGGCACAGTTTGACCAGGAAGACCTGGCAGACCGCTTTATCGCGATCATGGAAGAATACGGCATCAAGCCCTACTGGCTGAACCTGGAGATCACGGAAACGGCTTCCAGCAGTGCCAAACGGATCCTGCTTTCCAATATGAAAAAACTCAAGGAAAAAGGCGTCACATTCTCACTGGATGACTTCGGAACCGGCCGCTCCAATCTGGATTATTTCGTGGAAATGCCCGTGGAGATCATCAAGTTTGATTATTCCTTCACCCAGGCATATTTCACCAGCAAAAAAGCAAGGACCGTTATGGAAAGCGTGATCACGATGATGCACCGCATGGGGCTGTTCATCGTATCCGAAGGGGTAGAAACGAGGGACCAGCTGGATGCGATGGCTGGATTGGGTGTCAACTACATCCAGGGCTATTATTTTTCAAAACCGATTCCAAGGGATGAATTCACAGACTTTTTGAAAGACAAGAATCCTGTGTGGTAAGTACGTGCAGATTGGTTCATATTCATAGATGAGGAAAACATATGGCTGTGCCACCAGACCAAACGAAAAAAACAAAGAAAAAACAGAAATATTATGCCGTGCGCCACGGCATTTCCACCGGTATCTTCCGAACCTGGGCCGAATGCCGCGCAAACGTCCACGGCGTCGCAAATGCACAGTATAAGAGCTTCGAGTCCGAGGAAGAAGCCCTGCACTATCTGGAAATGGGCGGCATCCACACCGCCGGAACGGGCGCAGGATCCGCACCTGGTGCTTCGGCGGCCGCAGGCGCAGATCCTGGGAGTTCCGAACCTGGTACTTCGGCGACCGCAGACGCGGATCCGAATACTGCGCTGCTCACCGCCTATGTTGATGGCAGCTATGAGCACGCCCTGCGCCGCTATTCCTATGGCTGCGTCTTCCTTCTCCCGGACGGGAATGTCATCCGTGACTGCGGCAGCGGCACCCATCCGGAAGCCGCCGCGCTGCGCAATGTCACGGGCGAGCTGCTCGGAGCAGCCGCCGCAGTCAAGTTTGCCCTGCTAAACGGATACCAGAGCCTCCGCATCTGTTATGATTACCAGGGTATCGAACTTTGGGCCACAGATGGCTGGAAGGCAAACAAGGACTTGACACGCGCCTACCGGAACTTCATGCAAAAACATATGGAGCATCTGCAAATCAGCTTCCAGAAGATCGCCGCCCACACCGGTGTGGAATGGAACGAAGAGGCAGACCGGCTGGCAAAAAGCGCACTGCTTGAAGATTACGCGCTGATGCCGGATCCTGTTCCGGAACCTTAAGAACGCTTTTTTTTCTGAGATTCGGGTTTTGCTGTCAAAACCAGCACCCTATGGTAGGACAACAGAGCCAGCAACAGCACCACCAGGACCTGGGCCAGCGCAAGCAGCCTGTGGTCCATTTTTGTACCCAAAAATACAACCAGAACTGTCAGCCCCATAACGGCAAACATATTCGGCAGCAGATAGATGGCGGTTGCCGCCCCCTGTTTGATGACCTCCACCTCATTCTCCCAGTCAAGGCGCATATGCCTGATCCCGCAGACACATCCCCAGGCCGTGGAAAACGCGCACAATACAGCACCGAGTACCAGATACAGCAGCGTATCCACCAAAGGAACCCTTGCGGAAACACATATGCAAAGGATCGCAAACAGCATAAACGGAACCGTCAGGCATAAATTGAACAGCATCTTGCCCTGATACAAAACCTTCGTTTCGATGGGAAGGCTCTGTACAATCCAGTAATTTTTCCCCTCAAGCGACGGTGAACACGCAGTCGTTGCAAGCATCCCGACAACAAAATAACAGATCAGCGGGATCGCTGGATACAGGATCGCCGGATCAAATGGCGCGTTATTCGTTACAAGTGCAACAATCTTGTCAAATCCAATGATGCATGACAGAATTCCGATAACAACAGCCAGCAGAAGACCTATCCCGCAATTAACCATATAGGTCGTAGATCCGCTCATCCTTCTCCATTCTTTGTATGCAACCGCTGCCACTACGCTCCTCTGCCGCCCAACTTCCAGCCCCGCATGCCTTGCTTTTGCATGCGATTTCATCGCAGAATTGATCTGGCGATAGGATTTCCCGACAAACGCAAATACCAGCGCAAACAGCAGGATGCTCGTTCCGGCAAGAAGCAGCAGCTCCAGCCAGTTGTACCGGAGGATCACGTCTGCAAACCATCCGGCAGGCGGATAGAACTGCGCAGCACCTGACATCGCATTGGAAAAGTTTTCCATCGTTTCTCCCACTTGTTCATCTTTGAATAGCATCTCAAGGAAAAAGCGGATCGTGAAACAGAAGAACACAAATGCAAACGTCAGTATGGTCTGTATCAGATTCTTTTTCTTGAACCCCACACTGGCCCGCGTGATCAAAAAACCCAGAAATGCTGCCGCCAGCATCGGAATGACCGGCAGAAGCAGAGACAGCAGGATCCAAAGCGGATACACCAAAACGCTTGGCTTCGCATACATTCCATAGCCCACCATCGACGCCAGGACAATACTCAGAAACCACGGCAGAAGCCTGCCGTACAGGAACAGGAACCTGCACGCCGCGACCTTTCCCGGTTCAAACGGCAGGGACATCAGCATATCGTATTCCTTGAAATTGAACAAGTATCCATTCGACCGAAAAAATGCCATGATAAATGCCAGTGAACAAATTGTCAATGCACACGTCACAGGCACTGCATCGATCAAACCGGCCAAGCCGTATCCGATGCAGGTCGCGAAACTATAACCGATAAGCATCGCGTAAAGGAGCGCCATGCCCACAATCGCGCCCCTAATCTTCTTTCGTTTCCTTCGATCTTTGCAATACTTGTACTGGTTCCTTAGGCTTGTGGATAAAAACAGCGTTCGAAGGAGCACAAAATCTGATCTGTCCCATAATGCTTTCATAGCCCGCCTCCATCCTTTGTCTTCTTCTCAAAAAACGTTTCCTCCAGGAACGTTTCTTCCAGCGAATGCCCTTCCGTAAGTTCTTCCATCGTACCGGATGCGATAATCTTCCCCTGCTTGATGATTGCCACTTTGTTGCACAGTTTCTCCGCCACGTCAAGGACATGCGTGGAAAAGAAGATCGCCGTCCCCTGCCCGCACATCTCATGCATGATCTCTTTCAGCGTATATGCCGCCTTCGGATCCAGTCCCACAAACGGCTCGTCCAAAACCAGGAGCTTCGGCTCATGAATCAGTGCTGCAATAATCGCCACTTTCTGCTTCATGCCATGAGAATAGGAACTAATCAAGTCCCCCAGGGAATCTGTGATCTCAAACAGCCCCGCATACTGCCTGATCCGCTCCTCGCGCTCTTCCGTACTGATCCCAAACACATCTGCCACAAAATCCAGATACTGGATTCCTGTCAGGTTCTCGTACAGGTCCGGATTGTCCGGGATATATGCCGTCACACGCTTGCACGCCATCGGTTCATCTTTCACAGAGTGCCCGTCAATATAGATTTCTCCTTCCGAAAAATCCAAAACACCCACAACTGCGCGGATCGTTGTAGATTTCCCTGCGCCATTGTGCCCAATGAACCCGTATATATCCCCGCATTCCACGCAGATCGATACGTCTTCCGCAGCTTTCGTTCCCTCCCCATAAGACTTTGAGTAATGTTCGATCGAGAGCATCACCTGTTTGCCCATTTCCATACCTCCGTCTTCTTCCCGATATTCCTGCTATCTCCCGTTCCCGATATTCCACACTTTCCCAATGGACACATATCCATCCACCAGTGCGGCAAAATCCGTGCCCGGCTCCGCATCCTCATTATAATGCCCCTGCACTTCCAGCCGCACACCGCCGCCGGGAAGCTTCTGTTTTTCCGGATACTTGTCCCGGTAAAAACAGCCCCGGTCAACACGCCGGTCCCGCAGAATGCCCTTGCATTCGGACGCAGAGCAGCCCGGAAAATTCACGTTCATGATGCACGGCTCCATCATTTCCAGATCCTGCACGAATACACCTTCCACCAGTTCCTGCAAAACAATGTCCAAAAAAGCATCTGTCGTGCTGTGTGCTTCTTTTGCCGCCTCCGAAAACGCAAGCGCAGGAACGCCCTGGAATACTGCTTCAAATGCAGCGCCGACGGTCGCGGAATATTGCAGATCCGATGCCGCGTTATACCCGTCGTTGATCCCGGAAAGCAAAAGATCCGGCTTCCCCGGCAGGATTGCATGGATTCCCACACGCACGCAGTCCGCAGGTGTGCCGCTGCAATAAAACGCACGTACTCCATCCACCGGAAATTGCCTGAAACTTGCAGGATATACATCCACCGGAGCATTCAGCGTAATCGAATGGGACGCCGCGCTCCGCTGGCTCTCCGGTGCCACCACCCAGACTTCCCCGAATGCCGTCGCCGCCTCCGCAAGACGCCGGATCCCATCCGACTGGATTCCATCATCATTCGTGAGCAGGATCCGTTTTTTTGTTTTCTCTCCCATTGCCTTCATCGCCTCCATCTCCTTCACTGATCCCGGCTTCGCCCGCCCTGGCTTCGCCCGCACCGGCTTTGCCTTTCTCCGCTTCGCCCGCACCGGCTTCGCTCGCACCGGCTTTGCCTTTCTCCGCTTCGCCCGCTTCGGCTCCGCCGCCCTCTGTATTTTTATGCAGGCACTCCGCCTCCTCAGTCGCCCCGGCTTCTTCCATCTTCCTGCGGCCGCGTTTCGAACGCCCGCGCTTCTTTTTTTTCCGCGCCTTCCGCTCCCTTGCCGCCTGCTTCTCTTCTTCCAGCAATTCCATATATCCTGCTGTAATAATACCCGCAGGCAGTGCCACGACCGCCACCCCGAACATCGAGGAAAGCATCGCGATCAGCCTTCCCGGCATCGTGACCGGATAGATATCCCCGTAGCCAACCGTCGTCAGTGAGACCGTTGCCCAATAAACCGCATCAAAGAACGTTTCAAAAGACTGCTCTTCCACATTGAAGATCGCAAGCGCGGAAATCAGGATATATCCAATCGCAAACGTACACATCGCGCCCAGCGCTTCTTTGGAGTTTTTGATCACACGCATAATAATCGAAAAACTTCTTGAATAACGAAACGCCTTGAAAATCCGAAGTACCCGCAGCGCACGCAGCGCACGGGCCGCACGGAGCAGACGGAACATCTTGAAACTGTTGTTCAGCACCGTCAGCGTTGGCAAAATGGAAACCAGGTCAATCACCGCCCACATCGTAAACGGGTATTTCACGAACGCCGTGCAGGACTTCGTCCCTGCCTTGAAATCCGCAGTCACCCAGCGGCAAATATAATCAACAACAAACAAAACGGTCGTGACATAATCCATTTTATGGAACAGCGGATGGGTCCCCTTGAATGCCAGCGGCAGAATGCTGGCAAAAATCGCCAGGATCATGATCGTATCATACACCTGGCTGAGCAAATCATCCTCTTTGGAAACCTCGATCACCTCGAATAATCTTCTGCGCACCCTATGCCCGAATCCGATGCTAACCCACCTCCCCCCGATATTTTTGCTGCGGCCGTTTTCTGCTCAGCGCTTGATATCAAAATCCATCTCCATCACATTCCGTATGCTCTGTGCACTGTCCACCAGGTTCGCATCCCCGCGGATCGTGTGCTTCATCACGGAGCTTGCCACTGCAAAATCCACCATCTCCTGCGGCTCGTAATTCTGGAACATGGCATAAAGCAGCCCGCTTGCAAACGCATCGCCGCCCCCCACGCGATCCAGAATTTCAAAACGCAGCAGCTTGCTCTCATAGGTCTTTCCTTCATACCAAAGATATGCCTTCAGGCTGTTCTCACTGCCGCTGTGCGCAAACCGGACATGCCGCGCAATACATGAAAGGTTCGGATAACGCGCTGCAAATGCCTCGAATACCTGCTTTTGCTGCGTGAAATCCGGCTGCCTGGGAATCCCGTCCTTGACATCCCCCTTGCTATGGTCCGCCTCATCCACCCAAAGATGATACGGCTCAATTCCAAACAACACGTCCACATAGGGCAGGATCTGCGTACAATAATCCCGTGCCTCTTCCCAGCTCCAAAGCTTCGCCCGGAAATTCCCGTCAAAACTCACACTCTTTCCAAGTTCCTTGGCCCGTTTTGCAAGCGTAAGCGTAAATTCACGGCAGCTTTCAGACAGTGCCGGTGAAATGCCGCCCAGATGCAGCCAGTCGCATTCGTCCAATAACGCGTCCACATCCACTTTTCCAAAATCATATTCACAGAACGCACTGTGCTTGCGGTCATAAATCACATTACTCGAACGGATGCCGAATCCTGTTTCCATATAATAAGTCCCGAGCCGCAGCGAAGGCGCATCTTCCTCTCCTGCAAAAATCACCGTCTTACAATCCACCCCATCGCTGCGCAGCATCCGCAATGCGCCCTTCCCCAGGCCGTTATCCGGCAAAACCGTAAAAAATGCCGCCCGTTCACCCAGGCTTGCCAGGGACAGCGCGATGTTCGCCTCGCTTCCCCCATAGTTTGCCTCAAACCGGTCTGCCATGCAGATCTTTCCGTAATCCGGCGGTGTCAACCGCATCATAATTTCTCCAAATGTCAAAAATCTCATCATACCCCTCCTTCAGCTCTCAGCTGGCTTCATCCACCCTGCCCGTTCCAAAAACACATCCCGGTATTTCTTTGGCGACATCCCATACTCCTTCTGGAACGCACGGTAAAACCCGGAATAATCACTGAACCCATACATCAGGCAGGCTTCTCCGATCGGACGTCCCGCCACAATCGCATCCCGGCACATCGACAGCCGTTTCTTAAGGATGTACTGATGGGTAGAAACACCCATATGTTCCTTGAAAATATGTGCCACATGGAATTTGCTGACAAAAAATTTCTCCGCCAGAAGATCCAGTGACAAATCCTCTTCAATATGCGCTTCGATATACTGTACAACGGCCCCGAACAGGTCTTCGTCTTTGACCGGCTTTTTCGCATGCCGTGCTTCAAAAAACGTACGGCTCAGATGCAGTATTAAAGCATTAACACAAAGGGTCACCTTAGCCGCTTTGCCGAACCGGTCCGCCCCCACCTCTTCGATCAGATCGGACACCTTCGCCTGCAATGCGGAAAACCCGTATTCATCATAATGATGGACATACTCCCCCACACGCGACACAAGATCCACAAAATACACATAATCCGGCGAAAGGATCCGAAGTTCTTCCAGATACTCCGGCGTCACCCAGAATATAAACCGCCGGTACGGCTCCCCTTCCGCACGAATCGTCGCAAAATGCGGCGTATCCGGTGGAATCACCACAACATCCCCATTCTTCAGGCTGTACTTCTTCCCGTTAATGTGCATATCCACGGCCCCTGACAGAAAAAAATAAATTTCAAAATAATTATGCCGATGGCTCTCGACCTTCTTCAGGTCCTGATCGCTGTAATAATAGATCTCAAAGTCCTTCGAAATCATATGCTGCCGGGCAGAAAAGGCAGAAACCAGTTCCTTTTTCATGGAATAACAATCTCCTTTATATGCACGCCCCCCATATGGGGATACTCCGTCGAAACAGAATTCTACCACACCCGCGCAATTTTTGCAATCTTTTTTGCAAGCCTGTCAATCGCCTTTTTCGGCAAAAAATAGTATTCTGCAAACGTCAACAAACGGCACACACAAATTTGCAGCACAATACCAAAAGGAGCAACCGATTTTGAAGTCTTTAGATCAGATCACAAACGAAATTTCCACACAGTTCCGCCGGATCGGCATCATCCCGGTCGTGGTACTGGATGACGCAAAGGACGCAGACCCCCTGGCAAATGCGCTGGTAAGGGGCGGGCTGCCCGCTGCGGAAGTCACATTCCGGACCGATGCGGCAGAAGAATCCATCCGCATTATGGCAAAAAACCATCCCGACCTGCTGGTCGGCGCCGGCACCGTGCTCTCGCCGGAGCAGGCGGAAACCGCAATACAGGCAGGCGCACGCTTCATCGTCAGCCCCGGCCTGAATCCTCGCGTTGTGGAATACTGCATCGCCAGAGGCATCCCCGTGACACCGGGTACGCAGACCCCCAGCGATATGGAAAAAGCCCTGGAACTTGGGCTTTCACTCGTAAAATTCTTCCCGGCGGAACCGGCAGGCGGGCTTCCGATGATCAAAGCCGTTGCCGCGCCATACACAAAGCTTTCTTTTATGCCCACAGGCGGCATCAATGCGCAAAACGTCAAAGAATACCTGGGATATGACCGGATCGTCGCCTGCGGCGGCAGCTGGATGGTCAAAGACAGCCTGGTCAAGGCACAGAAATTCGATGAGATCGAGCAGCTGGTCAAGGATGCTGCAGAAATTGTCCGAACCGTTCGCGGATAACAATCGCGCAGGGGAGAGACAGTCTCCCGCTGCATCAAAATAATCTACGCACATTCAACCAAAATTCATTCCGGAGGAAAAAAAATGCAAATGACACTTCGCTGGTATGGTTCCCGATTTGATACCGTCACCCTTGAACAGATCCGCCAGATTCCCGGCGTCAAGGGGGTCATCACCACCCTTTATGATACGCAGCCCGGAGAAGTCTGGAGCCGTGAGCGCATCCGTGCTATGAAGGACGAAGTTGAAGCGGCAGGCCTTACGGTCGCAGGCATCGAGAGCGTCAATGTCCATGAAGACATCAAACTTGGCAAACCGTCGCATGACCAGTTGATTGCAAATTATATTGAAACGCTTGAAAACCTCGGCAAAGAAGACATCCATCTGGTCTGCTATAATTTCATGCCGGTCTTCGACTGGACCCGCACGGAACTGGCGCGGAAACGCCCGGATGGCTCAACCGTCCTTGCATACACCCAGAAAGCTGTGGACGACCTGGTTCCTGAAAAAATGTTCGAATCCATTTCCAGTGATACAAACGGCAGTATCATGCCAGGCTGGGAACCCGAACGGATGGCACACGTGAAAGAACTGTTTGAGCAATATAAAGACATAACCGAAGAC
>CADBTO010000268.1 GCA_902797565.1 uncultured Lachnospiraceae bacterium | reverse complement strand
GTATACCTCGTCACATGCTTTTTTATCCATCCCGCAAAACGCCGCGATGCCTTTCGCATAGCTCGCGACCCGCGCCGCATGTCCGCGTGTATTGATGTCCCGTGCATCTATAGCATTCACAAATGCGGTCGTGGTCTGGTCGAAGAGCCGCCGCATATCCTCCTGCTCTTTCTGCAAATACTGCATCTGGGACCGGTTCATTTGCTCCACCGAATCATTCGTATCAAGCAGGCAGGCAATATAGGTGACAATCGCCATGCCCACAATGACGATATTGGTCAGTGAAACCCCATAAATAAATATCTGCATAATCGAAGCAAGCACAGGTGCTATCACAAACCAGATCAGTGCATAACGGATCCTGGGACGAAATCGGCCGGCATTCGGATGCACCACGGTCAGCTGGATACAGATCGAAAGCAATGGCAGTGCATAGCTTACAACGAACCCCGGCCCCCTCTGGTATCGATTAGACGCATTGAACGAATAATAAAACCCGGTAAACTGCGAAACGATAATCAGAAGCCACCCCAATGCAATCAGCACCTCTACCATCCGGAAACGCAGCGGAACCTTTTCAAACCCGCCTTCATTCCGGAACAAATCCACCAAATAAAGATTGAACGCATGGATGACCGAAAGCGTCAGGAAAAAAACCAGAAAATTACTGATCCGCACCATCCAGAACCCCAGCATGCTCGTATTCCCGCGAAACTGATAGGCAAGGCGGTCTGAGAGCAGCAGTATCCCGGAGCTGATCTCCATATACATCATGACGAATTTTCTTCTTTTCGTCAATCTTTTTGTCAATGCGACAAACACCGCGATTATCATGCAAATACTGGCAAGCGCCAGCATGATATCCAGCTGGTATGCGCGAAGAAACTCCGTGATCATCCGTCTTCCTTCCCTTATTTCTGTTTCATCATCATCTCAACGGGGATGTGGCGCATTAGGATTTCTTCCAGAGATGCACAGTCACTGGGCTTCTCCACAAAGCCGGTAAATCCCTTTTCCCGATAGTATGCCTCCCCTGCAGGATCCGCGTTTTCGGTCAGCGCATAAACCGGAAGATCCGGCCGGCTTTCCCGAATCTCCTCAATGAGGCTGATACCCTGGCCATTTGCGTCTATCCCGCGCATCCGCTCATCCACAAGTACGACATGGAAATTTCCATAACGGATCCGTTCCAGGCACTCCACGCCGCTTGATGCCGGTGTCAGAAACACCTGGGTCGGATACAGCAGCCCCCGGATGATCTCCAGATCCACCGCATTCGTATCTGCCACCAGGATTTCCGCATCCGGTGCAATAAATCCGGGCACATAGCCGCCCCCTTCTGATTCCTCAGAAAGAGCAAACTGCCCGATCTGCTCCTCATCCACCACCTTCTGCGGAAGCGTGAAGAAAAAGCGGCAACCTTCCCCGTATACGCTTTCGCACCATATATCGCCCCCCATCAGGCGGGCAAGCCGCCGTGAAAGATCCATCCCCAGCCCCTGCCGGTTGTTTTCTCCGTCCGCCTCTCCCTGCTCAATCTGCGTATAGGTCGTAAAAATCGTTTCTAATTCTTCCGGGCGAAGCCCGATGCTTGTATCCCGGACCTCAAACCGCAGCATGCAGGCTGTGCTGGCTGCGCTTTCATCCAGCGTGACAACAAGCGTAAAGCCGCCTTTCCCCGTATACTTCGCCGCATTCGAAAGCATCGTCCACAAAATCCGCCGGATCTTTCCCGCGTCCCCGATGAGGCGCTTCGGAATCCGCTCCTCCACTTCGATCGAAAAAGCCAGGTCCAGCTGCCGGGCCCTTGCTCTGGCAAACTGGCCGACGGAACGCAGCAGCCGCTCCAAATCATAACGGCTTTCGTCCACCTTCATCCTTCCAGACTGCATATTGGAAACATCAAACAAACTGTTCACCAGTTCCAACAGCACCTCCGAAGCGTCACGGATGCCCTTGGCGCGTTCCAGGATCTTTCCCGAATACGTTTTGGGCACACCCCCTGCATTCTCCCGCAGAACCAGCTCATCCAATCCCATAATCGTATTGATCGGCGTCCGGATCTCCCCGGATATATTGGTAAGGAAGCGGGACTTTGCTGCATTCGCCTCCTCTGCTTCCTCCTTCGCGCGCTGGATCTCTCCATATTGCTTCCGGATCACCGTACTGGTCATGATCCTCCAGACCAAAAAGGCTGCCACCAGTGCCACTCCAAGCAGGATCATAATCCGCACCCACAGAAGTTCCAGCGGCCTGGGGCGTTTTGAAATCTGCAGCGTCTCGTCCTGGATCACTTCCCCCTTCGACTTCGCAAGAACCTGGATATGGAGCGTATAATCTCCATACTCCAGCCCCGTGTATTCCAACGGGGACAATTTGCTCTTCTTCGCTGTCTCTCCTTCGTCCCCGCTCCCTTCCAGATATACATGGATGGTCGGGTCTGCCATCGTATAATCCAGCACCTCCGGAACGATCTGGATACGCCCGGAACCTGCCGGGATGGTATACACGCCCTTCTCATCCTGCAGCAGCAGTTTTTCGCCCATCGAAATGCCGCGGATCCCGACTTTCAACGCAGCAGACTCCTCTACATAATGATGGATATTGACTTTGCTGACGCCGCCGCTCCCGGCAATATACAGATCCCCCTCTTCATCCAGCGCGCTGTACGCATTGGCAGTCGGTGCACTGACGAGGCCATTCACCAGCGTATAAACCTGGTAGTCTTCCACGGCGTCTTCCAGCATCTCCTCTGCTTTTGCACAAAACACGCCATAAGAAGACAGGATCCACCGGTTTCCGTCTCCTCCATCAAAAATATCAAAATTGTTATTATATGGAAAACTACTGACGCTCTTCACCGCTCCATCTTTCAGGTACTGGATCGAATTGGATGTAATCAGCCAGACCACACGCAGCTTCTCATCCTTCCGGATCCGAAGTATGACATCACTGCTCAGCCCTTCATCCCGGCCAATTTTCCTGAATCCCTGTTCATCAAATACATAGATCCCATCCCCGTCTGTCCCGGCATAGATCTCCCCATTCAGCCCTTCTTCCACAGTAAGCAGCACAGGATTGGAAAGTCCTTCCGCCACGCCCTCTGAACGGACAACCTTCCCATCCCGGATCACGGCAAGCCCGCCATTAGTTCCCACCAGAATGGAACCATCACCCGCCTGCTTTGTACAACGGACTTCATTGCTTGGCATCCCGTCTTTTTCCGTATAACCCGTAATCTTCTTCCCGTCTGCGGAAACACAAAGCAGCCCCTGCTCATTGGTATAAGTGGAAATCCAGATCTGTCCCTGCTTATCTTCCATCAAACAGCGGATGCGGGTGCCATCCAGGACTTTGCTGAGCTTGTTCTGAACCATATGCAAATCCGCATCCAGGATCTTGAGTCCCACGTCCGTACCAATATAAATCATTCCATCATGGAGCAGCGTCGCATTAACCACCTCTTCCGTAAGCGCCGCCATACCGGAAATATCCTGGAAATTGCTCGCCACAATCTTCATAATGCCGTGGCGGGAAGACGCAAACAAGAGATTCCCCTGATAGTCCTCTGTAACCAGGTCGAACGAATCACTCATTGGCGTATGTTCGAGTACCTGGAACTGGCGTTTCTCATCCAGATAACCGGCACAGCTCTCTGCCGCGATCCAGATCCGCCCACAAGCCGCCGTGACCCACACCGCATTCGCGCCCTGCGGCAGCTGGATCTGGTCCAGCCCTGCCGCAGGGCTTCCAAACGCCCCATAATAGAACCCGCCGGTTTCCGTGCTGATATACACCTGATCCTCTGCCTCCGGATCCGCATACACGGATGTTATCATATCCAGTCCTAGGTCTGTGCTACTGCAGCAAACTGATACACTAGGATTTTCCCCCGACTCATCCAATGCAAACAACAACCCGTTCCTTGTATTCCCGAAGATCCTTCCTGACTTGTCCGCCGTCATGCGGATAATCGTTTCACTGTTCAACTGTTCGTCTTCCAGCGGCCGCAGTGCCATATCCGCATCCACATAGGAAATCCCGCTGGTGGTGCCAATATAGATCCTGCCATCCTTCCCTTCCGCAAAACTGCGGATAGAGGAAGACGGCAGCCCTTCTTTGTATGTATAATGCGTGACCACGCGCTTGTCCAGAAGAACAACCCCGTTGTCATTCGTACCCACCCAGAGCCGGCCGGCACTGTCCTCGAACAGCGCCCTGCCATTTGTAAATCCGCTTGCTGCATCCAGCCGTTCAAACGTACTGCCATCATAGCGGAAAATCCCGCTATAACCCCCGATCCAGATATATCCATCTTTGCTGCCGAGGACGCAGTTCGCGTCTGAGGTCGGCAGTCCGTTTGTTGCATCATAAAGCTTGGCTGTATAGCCTACGCCTGGCAGCTGTCCCGTCACCGCATATCCGCCGCCAGCTTTTTTCTCGTCATCTGCCATCGCCTCCGGCGCATCAGGGTCCACTGTCCCGGCATCAGCCGAAGCAGCACCAGCCGTTTCCTCCGCCGCATATGCAGTGACCGGCCAGACCGGATCCACAAGGCCCATACACAAACAGGCCAGCAGGGCGCACAGGATGCCCCGCCAGACTGCTGTCATTGTTTTGTCCCTCTCTTCATTTTGAACCTTCACAGTTGAAAACTCCTTTGTGCGCCAGATTCACTGATCCTGGAATTTCTTCAGCACCAACCGTACTTCCGGCAGCGCATCCTTGAACACTTCCACACACTTCGGATCGAACTGGGTGCCTGCCCCTTCCTCGATCATCTCCATTGCCTTCTCCATCGGGAAAGCAGGCTTATATACCCGTTCCGACGTCAAGGCATCAAACACATCCGCCACCGCCATGATCCGTGCGGACAGCGGAATAACCTGTCCATGCAGCTTCTCCGGATACCCCTTGCCATCATACCGCTCGTGGTGGTACGCCGCCATGTTCCTTGCTTCCTTCAGATAACTCTCGCCGTTTACCGTACTGATTGCCTGCTCCATGATCAGCTTCCCTGCGGTGGTATGGCTCCGCATGATTTCAAATTCCTCATCCGTCAGCCTGCCTGCCTTATTCAGCACCGCATCCGGGATATTGATCTTCCCCACATCATGAAGCGGCGCACTCGTCACAACATCCGCAATAAATTTCGGGGTCAGCTTCTCTGCATAATATCCTTTTTTCTGCAGCCCGTCCACGATAATCTTGACATACGCCGCCGTTTTCTGGATATGCGCTCCTGTATTGGCATCCCGGTTCTCCACAAGATCTGCCATCGTGATGATGAGGCCGCTTTGCATCTGGTTCGTTTCGTTCGCAAGATGCCGGATACTGCGCATCTGCTCTGCCATCCCGGATGCCATCTCACAGATGGACTGGTAGAGCTTTTCCACCTCATCTCCGGTCCGGATATCCAGTTTCCGAAGCCTCCGGACATTCTCATCCAGCACATCCTGATCCTCCACTCCTTGCTGTACGAAATCCTCCGTACACTTTGCCATACTGTCAATCGGAAAGACCAGGTAATATCCGGAAGCCCATAGCCCAAAGCCCAGGACCAACACAAAAAATCCAGAAAAAAACAGCACAATATTCAATACATAATGCAATGCAAATTCCGACCACTTCATAATCGAGAAATCTGCCCCAACATAGGCCAGGCACTGCCCGCTGTTATCATAAACGGGCACGTAGGCCGTGACGAAATATCCATAACGGCTTTCCAGTTCGATTGGTTCAATCGGCTCTCCTGCAAAAAGCTTCGGCAAATACGGTTCAAAAGACGTGTCAAACTCCTCCCGCTTGCCAATAACACCTTTCTTCTGGAAGAGTGGATCGGAATCAAAAATCGTATAACAGCCATCCTCCCGAATCTGGTAAATATACAGATACGTCAAATCGTCAAAAGATTCCTGCACCTTCAGCAGCATACGGTTCAATGCCAGATAATCAGGATCCGTATACTCCGGGATAGCTGCACCACTTTTCAAAAACACCGGAAGTTTCTCTGCATCAACCATTTCCGCAATGAGATTCGCCGCTCTTGTCGCATCTTCCCG
>CADBTO010000267.1 GCA_902797565.1 uncultured Lachnospiraceae bacterium | reverse complement strand
GCCTGATGTATGTGGTTTCGTTTCTGCCTGTGTATATGAGTACAATAGGACAGCCGGCGATTGTCACGAGTTATGCGTATCTGGTCAATGGCGTGGCCGGGATTTATGTGGGCGTTTTGATGATCTCTTTGCTCCGGTCACTTTCATCGAAATCCGGAGCGGCGCTGTCCCTGCTGATTGGGGCAGGGGGGATCTTGATCCTGGTCTGCGGGAAGGGTGCGTTTATCGTGCTGGCTTCCGCAGCGATTATGGGGCTGTTTGATGGCTTTGGAACGCCGACCATTACCGGTTTCTTCACAGGCCTGCCGGAAGTGGCCGGTGCAGACACGGCGAGCATGCTTACCATCTACAGCAGCGTGGGGAGTGCCGTGCAGATTGCTTGCCCGATGCTGTACAGTGCATTGATCCAGCCGGATGGGAGTACGCTGTACCTGCTGATTTTTGGTCTTGTTTTTGCCGCGATTGGGTTTGTGTTCCCGTTCCTGTTCAAGGGAGAGAAGAAAAAGACGCAAAGGAGTTCTTAAATCATGAAAAGAATACATGGAAAGCTGGCGCGGCGCGTGACAGTCGGGTTTATACTGGCGGGCATTATCCTGGGCCTGATCACGGTATTGACGAGTTATCAGAGTTTTTACACGAGTATTTCACGGCAATACCAGGAAACCGCCTATATGGTGGCAGATACAGTATCAACGTATATTACGGTGGACGATCTGGAGTATTATGTCAAAATTGCGAAGTCGCAGGATATGGATAAGATCCGTGAAACCGAGGAATCGAAAAAATATCTGGCGATCTGGCAGAAGATTGAGAACCTACGGACATCGATGCAGCTTAATGATATCTATATCGTCTATTATACCGCAGAGGAGATGCGTGCGTATGATGGCGTGAAGGAAGATTGGCAGCCGCTGCATTATGTGTTTGACTGCCTGCCTGCGG
The DNA here is from genome assembly GCA_902797565.1 of uncultured Lachnospiraceae bacterium. Lineage (GTDB taxonomy): Bacteria > Bacillota > Clostridia > Lachnospirales > Lachnospiraceae > Weimeria. The sequence goes on along the minus strand of CADBTO010000267.1, from coordinate 4,447 downwards.
AGGCGGATGGATGGCTGGGTGCCACAACTTCGATGAATCCCAAGAACCGGGAGCTGTTTGCGGAGGTACCGGAGACCGGGCAGAAACAGAAGAAGCCGATTATTTCCAATGGGGATTTTGGCTATAATATGACAGGATTACGCCCGGTGACAGAGCGGGACGGCGGGGATGTGATCGCAATTATCGGGGTGGAGATTCCGATGCGGCGGCTGCAGTCAGAGATGCGGATGTTCGCGATCCGGACGTTTGGGATCACGATTCTGGGCATCATGCTGATCATGATCCTGATCGTTTCCCATCTGAACAAGTCTGTTGTGCTCCCGGTCATTGGCATTGCCGAAGAGGTGAAGATCTTTGGTGAGACGGGGAACAAGGTTTCGGAGGAATTGCCGAAGATCAAGACCGGGGACGAGATCGAGATGCTCGCGAAGAGCATCGTGGATATGGAGCATGGCATCATTGCGTATGTGGATGATATTGCACGGGTAACGGCGGAGAAGGAGCGGATCGGGACGGAGCTGCAGGTTGCAACGCAGATCCAGGCGGATATGCTGCCGCAGATTTTCCCGGCTTTCCCCGGGCGGGACGAGTTTGATGTGTATGCGATTATGGATCCAGCGAAGGAAGTTGGCGGAGACTTCTACGACTTCTTCCTTGTGGATGACGACCATCTGGCACTGGTTATTGCGGACGTATCCGGCAAGGGTGTCCCGGCCGCGCTGTTCATGGTCATCGCGAAGACCCTGATCAAGAACAAGGCGCAGACAGGGGTTGTTTCACCTTCCGTGATTTGCGAAGAGGTCAACAACCAGCTTTGTGAGGGGAACGAGGCCGCATTGTTCGTCACGGTGTGGCTGGCTATCCTGGAAATCAGTACCGGAAAAGGGATTGCCGCGAATGCGGGGCATGAAGATCCGGCACTGCGCCGGAAGGATGGAACCTGGGAACTGGTTTCATACGACCATGACCTGCCGCTGGCAACGATGGAAGAACTGCCGTTTGAAGAGCATGAATTCCAGCTGTATCCGGGAGATACCCTGTATGTTTATACGGACGGCGTGCCGGAGGCAACCAATGCCTCGGATGAACTTTACGGGACGGATCGGATGGTGGAATGCCTGAACCGTTCGCAGTCGACAACGCTGAAGGGGCTTTTGGATGACGTGTGCGAGGATGTGGCGAAGTTCGTCGGAGACGCACAGCAGTTCGATGATATGACGATGCTTGGGTTCTATTATGATGGACCGGGAGCGGTTAAATAAAATAAAAACAGCCCCTGCACCGGTTCTTCCGGCGCGGGGGTTTGTTCGTTATTTGTTTATTTGTTATTTGTTATCACATGGGCCGCGCGTTTGGGCGGGCAGAAGGGAGGGCTTGTGATACAGGCGGAGAACTTTGTATATTATGTTTCGACGCAGGCGGGCATTGGTCCGGTGCGGACGATTTTTGTATGTGCGGATGATGGCGCTGCGAAAGATGCGGAGGAGCTTGCGCAGTTCGCGGAACATTCCGGATGGAGGGAGATTGCAGAAGAAGCGGGGGCGGTTCTGGTTCTGCCCCTGGCGGAAGGCGGCTGGGAGGCGCAGCCCGCGGGCTTGCTGCCTGATCTTTATCAGGAAACAAAGGACAGTTTTGAGGTGCGGGACGGTGGTGAAGCGCTCTGGGGACGAAACGGGAAGCTCTGGTGCTGGGAGACGCTTGTTTTCGTGGTGGGATATGGAACGGGCGCGGTGTTTGCGGGAAACAGTGTCCTGGCGCATCCGGGTTTTGCGGCTGCCTCGGCGCTCTGCGGAGGGGTTCCCACGGATTTTTCCCATGGGGAAGAACGGTCAGAACATTTGTTTGTTCGAAAGGTTTCGGATGATTACGGGATGCGGAAGAAAAACGTGCCTGTGGCCTTGGGGATCATCGACGTACCGGATACGGATTACCAGAAGGTACGCGCGTATTTTCCCGGACTTCGTGCTTCCAATGATTATCCTGCCGGGCTGGTCTGGATCAACTTCAAGCCCTCTTCGGATATTAAAAAGAAGAACCGGGTGCTCTACAATATGATCTTCCGGAACCGGATCCGCTGGAACGATGGTCCGGATGGGAGCCTGGCGTTCTGGGAAGAGATCGGGGATTTTGAACAAAATGAAGCATGGATCAACCACAGCCTGTGGTCGAAAGGGGAGAAGGTGGATTACTTCGTCCATCTGCCGGATGGGAAAACAAAGAAGGAGGCAAAGGGACTGGCAGTGGTCTTTTCACTGCATGGGAGGGGAGAGCCCGCCTATATGTTCGCCCAGAAGCAAGGCTGGGACTTCGTCTGTGACGAGATGCAGGACTTTTTGCTTGTGGTGCCGGATTCACCGGGGAACATCTGGTTTCTGGAACGGGACGGGAAGGTATTCAAGAAGATGATCCGGGAGCTGGAACGGACGTATGGGATTGATACAGAGCGGGTTTTCCTCACGGGATTTTCCAATGGTGCGGTTATGACGCGCGAAATGGCGTGGTATGCGCCGGAACTTTTTGCGGGGGTCGCGATGTGGGGCGGAGCGGGGTATGACACGTCTGCCCTGCAAAAGAACCCGGATTGCCTGCTGCAGGCAGGCTGTTCCGGGGAAGCCCGGGCACTGGCACAGCGGTTTTCTGAGGAAGGCTGGCAGATGCCGGCAGCATTTTTCTATGGGGATAACGACCCGGTGGCTGGTCCGGACACGGATGGGAGCCTGCCGCTGTTTCTTCGGGCAAATGGCTGCAAAGAAACGCCGGATCTGGTATACGATGGGGAGGAAAATCGGATTCCAAGCCGCCATTGCATGCAGAAGAGCCGGTTTGCGGCGCAGGTCTATGGAGATGTGGATGGAAAGGAGCGTGTGCTGCGGGTTTTGATGAAGAATATGCCCCACGGCGCGATTATGGATGAAAGCTTCTATTGCTGGGAGTTTTTGCGGAAGTTCCGGCGGAAGAAGGGCGAGCGGCAGGTACGCGTGGATGTGGCACGGGATCGTTGAGCGTTGTGTCAATCAATAAAGAAAAAACGCCGCCGGTTCCGGGAGGAATCGGGGCGTTCTTTGGAAAGTTGGAACGCGGAGCACTGCCGCGTTCTGCGTGCCGCTGGTGGTTAGCGAATACAGATATATACGGTATACGCGGCATAGCATGCGACCATAATGGCGCCTTCGAAGCGTTCCAGTTTTTTGCTGGTCCAGCAGAATACGAAGGTCAGGATGGAGAAGACGAGCAGGACGGCGATGTCTATGATGTTTTCCATAATGAACGGGATGGGGCTGATCGATGCAGCAACGCCCAGGATCATCAGGATGTTGAAGACATTGGAGCCAACCACGTTTCCGATTGCCATATCCAGCTCGTTTTTCCTGGCAGCCATAACGGATGTCACCAGTTCCGGCAGGGATGTTCCCAGCGCGACGATGGTCAGGCCGATCAGGGTTTCCGAAAGTCCGAAGGTGCGGGCGATTGTGACGGCGCTGTCTACGACCCAGTCGCCGCCGAATTTGACAGCTGCCGCGCCGCCTACGATATAAAGAAGGCTCCGGGGTGCGGAAATATCCTTGATCTCTTCTCCGTCTTCACCAGCAGGCGAATCGTTTGCTGCGGACAGGGCGTCCTTCCGTGCTTTTTTCGCAGAAAGCACCTGATAGAGGATGAAGGCGATGAAAAGGGCCAGGAGGATGAGGCCGTCCACCCGTCCGAGTTCCATTCCCAGGTATCCCAGGATCAGGAGCAGGATGGCGCAGCCGACAGAGAAGGGATAATCTTTTTTCAAAACTTCCTTCCCAACGTTCAGCGGGTTGATCATTGTTGCAACTCCCAGGACGACCATGAGATTGAACATATTTGAACCGATGACATTACTGATGGCAAGGGAATTGCTGCCTGCCATGGATGCCGTCACGGAGACGGAAAGTTCCGGCAGCGAGGTTCCCATTGCGACGATGGTCATGCCAATAATCAGGGAGGGGACTTTGAGTTTTTTTGCAACGGACGAGGCACCGTCCACGAAGAAGTCTGCGCCTTTGATCAGGAAGACAAACCCGACCAGAAGGAGCGCGATTGCTTTTAATAGTTCCATGTTTTTCTCCTTTCAGAAAAGGGTGGTGTGGTTGTGCAGTGTCCGGGAATGGTGTGCGAAGCAGGACAGGTTCTGATACAAAAAATGAGACTTACGCGCACAGCAAAAAAACCATGCGCGTAAGTCTCATTTTTTAATATTTGCCAGACCGCATCTGTCCGCGGTCGAGATTGTTGACAAATAACACAGGATGGGCTGTGCAAACTACTCCCTTACACTTGAAACCCAGTATAATGGAAGCAGGATGGAGAGTCAAGGATTTTTTGGGCGGGGATTGTTTTTTATAGCATACAGGAAAGAAGGAGTGGCGGGATGATACAGGATATTGGTCCGGGCAGGCTGGATAACCGGTTTGTGGATTGT
>CADBTO010000266.1 GCA_902797565.1 uncultured Lachnospiraceae bacterium | reverse complement strand
TGACGCGCTGGATGGCAGGCAGGTTCGGGTCAAGAATATTATTCTCCAGAATGTGGCGGGGGAACCCTATCCGGATGGGCTGAAGCTGAAGCTGGAACTGGTGGGATCCGGGGAAGGGAAGTATATCACAAACGGGAAAGTCATTGACATTACCTGGACGAAGCGCAGTGAGGATGAGAAGACACGTTATTTTGCGGCAAACACCGGAGAGGAACTGCTGCTGAACCGGGGCAAGACGTTTGTCTGCCTGATCCAGGAGAACTATGCGGACCGGAATACGTTCCAGTGACGGGGCGATAAAGTAAAAAGGGTATTAGAGAAACCATGGAAACCAGGAAAGCGTCCAGCAGAGAGACTGGAAAAGAGAGCAGGAGCCGGGCAACGGTCCAGGCCAGGGGCAGTCGCTCAGGAAGCGGCTCCAGATATCATACAGCAGGGGAATCGGGGCAGAAGCGTCAGGGGAACAGTTTCCTGGCGCAGGGGTCGATCCTTGCGATGGCTTCGATTTTCAGCAGGGTCATCGGCCTGCTGTACCGGCTGCCGCTTACGGGCATCATCGGCAAGCAGGGCAATGATTATTATGGTACAGCATTTGAAATCTACAGCATTATTCTGATTATTTCCGCATACAGCATTCCGCTTGCCGTCTCAAAACTGGTGGCAGCACGGGTTTCCGTGGGGGAGATCAAAAGCGCGGATCGCGTGCTTAAAGGTTCCCTGGTCTTTGCGGCATCTACGGGGGGGACGGCAGCGCTGGTTGTCTTTTTTGGCGCGGATTTCTTCTCAGGGCTGCTCAAGACGCCGTTTGCATCGCCTGCGCTGCGGGTGCTTGCACCGGTGATTTTCGTCGTCGCGGTGGTGGGTGTGCTGCGGGGCTTTTTCCAGGGGTTGGGATCCATGATGCCATCCGCTATTTCGCAGATTGTTGAGCAGATCATCAATGCCATTGTTTCTGTTGTGGCGGCATATTTCCTGTTTGATCTTGGGCTTTCCATTGGAAAAAAGAAGGGGGATCCAGACAGCTGGGCCGCGGCATACGGCGCGGCAGGAGGAACGCTGGGAACGGCGCTTGGGGCAGTTTTTGCACTGCTCTTTATGATCTTTATCTTTTGGGTCTACCAGCGGATCTGGAAACGGAAGCTGCGGAGGGACCGGCGCAGCGAGGCCGTTGGTTACGGCGAAGTCATGAAGACGCTGGTTCTGACGATTGTGCCGGTGCTGCTTTCGACGACACTGTATAATGTATCTGCCATCATTGATACCGGGCTGTTCAAAAATACGGCGCATTTGCAGGGGTATGACGTGAAACAGATTTCGGATTGGTGGGGGGTGTTTACGGGTCAATACCGGGTCATCATCAATGTACCGGTTTCGATTGCATCTGCGATTGCGGCATCATCCGTACCGTCTTTGACGGCAGCGCACAAGTCCGGGGATCAGGGGCTGGTTCGGGAGCAGATTGATTCCGCAACCCGTTTTGTGATGGTGATTGCATTTCCATGTGCGATGGGGCTGGCGGTGCTGGCGGCTCCGATTATGCGTCTTTTGTTTGGGGATACGGATCCGACATCAGGATTGATGCTGATTGCGGGTGCGGTTTCTGTGGTGTTTTATTCCCTGTCCACGTTGTCCAATGGTTTGCTGCAGGGGATTGACAAACTGGAGCTTCCGGTGCGGCATGCGGCTGTAGCACTGGTTTTGCAGGCGGGGCTTTTGTATGTGCTGATGGAGCTGTTCCATCTGAATATTTATGCGGTGATTTATGCCAACGCGTTCTACGCGCTGCTTATGTGCGTATTGAATGAAATCGGGCTCCGGAGGCATTCCGGGGCGCAGTGGAACGTGAAAAAGACGATTTTGCTGCCGCTTTTATCCTCTGTGGTAATGGGGCTGGGTTGTTTTTGCGTGTACCATGCGCTGTACGGGCTGCTGGGATCCAATGCACTGGCGACGATTATGGCGATTCTGGCGGCCATTCCGGTATATTTTATTACGTTGATCTATGCTGGAGGGCTGTCCAGGCAGGAGTTGTCCGGTTTCCCGAAAGTCGGCCGGCTTTTGGTGAAAGCAGGAGATTTGCTGCATATTATCAGGGAGTAAATACATAGCCGGGTGCGGCGAGAAGAAGACTTGGTGAGGGGAGTGGTGCGGTATGATCATTATGAGGCGGATAGGGCCGGAAGAACGGAAGATTACGCGGACCCAGGCGGCTGCCCAGTCAAAGAACAGGGGAAGCGGCAAGGGCGTACCCCTTCCCAGGGATAATGCAGGGAAAGGCGGCGGC
>CADBTO010000265.1 GCA_902797565.1 uncultured Lachnospiraceae bacterium | reverse complement strand
TCTTTCGGTACAACAACATAGGAATCGCCGGACATAGAGAAAAGCGGTTCGTTGTTTCCGGGAATCTGGTCCACACCGGAGGACGATTTCGCGCTGTCCAGGCTTCCGCCGATGACATCAGAAACGTTCCGCCGTTCAATTTTGTCAAAGAAATAATCAAAAAGATTTCGTGTGTCCAGCCAGTGGCTTGGTGTCTGTGCCTTCATTACGACCACGATCAGCGTCACCCCGTCTTTTTCTGCATAGGTCACAAGCGTGGACCGGGACACGACGGTGTAGCCGGTTTTCCCGCCTTTGCAGTATTCGTAGATATATTGGGGTGTTTTGTAATAATGCAGCATGCAGTGGTGGTTGTTCAGGATGGTCTGTACGTCATGTTTATTCGTGGGGGGGATGAAATAGGTTTTTGTCCCTGTAATCTCCGCAAATTTCGGGATTTTATACGCTGCTCTCGCGATCAGTGCCATATCTTTGGCGCAGGTCCAATGGTTTTCATCCGGAAGACCGTTTGGATTATTGAAATGCGTATGCTTGCATCCCAGCTCTTTTGCCTTGGCATTCATCATCTTGACGAAGCTTTTCATATTTCCGGCGACGTGTTCACCGATGGCCCATGCACATTCGTTCGCGGATTCCAGCATCATCCCGTACAGGCATTCCTCCATCGTCATTTTTTCGCCGACTTCCCGCCAGATATGGGAGGTATCCCCTTCGTTTTTGTAGACGGCGTCTTCAGAAAAAGTAACGACTTCGTCCAGCTTCGTGTGCTCCAGTGCCAGCAAGGCGGTCATAATCTTTGTAATGGATGCGGGGTAGTGCTTTGTATTCCCGTCCTTGTTGTAGAGGATGGTTCCAGTTTCCAGTTCCATAACAACGGCACTTTCGGAACCAATGCTGTTTTTGTCCGGACCTGGAGGCCAGTCTGCGGAAGTGGATTTTTTGGCAGCCTCTGCGGTCTGTGCCTGGATGCCGGGTGTTGGCGCTGCCGCTCCTGAAAGAGCAGAAGACAATGTGCCGGCAAAAACTGTGATGGAAAGTGTGACGCCTGCAAGGATGCGGGCAATTCCTGTCGGTTGTTTTTTTTGTGCGTGAGAAACTCGCGTATGAAAAATCTGCATATGAAAAACTCCTTTGTGTGCTATCGGTCCAGCCGCTTGAGGTTTTCAAGCAGGGAACTGAGCCGGTTTTTGTTTGGGCAGAAAAAGAGGATGCCGTCTGAGCTGGGAAGCGCCGTGTAATATTTTCCGCGCAAGGTGTCCGATTCTCTGATCAGCTGCAGCAGGTAATCCCGGTAACGAAGTTCTGTCCGCAGGAACAGGAATTCCAGAGGAGACATATCCTCTTCCAGAGCGTTCGCGCGATTCAGGAACAGTGCAAGCTCTTTATCCTGGGTAAGCTGCCCCTTGCTTTTGTCAATGATCAGGAATCCATTCTTGTCCCGCGGCATGTCCATGGACTTGATTGCGCGCTGGACCTGTTTGGTCAGAGCCGGTCCCGGCGGGTAAAGAGATTCAAAATATTTCATGAAATCTTTTGCGGATTTGAATTGGGTATTCCTGCCATGCTGCAGGACTTCCGTCATCAGGATCCGCCGGATCTGCTCCTCGCAATAATGCCGGGAAGGCGTTTGTTTTTCCATTGGTTGTTTGCCATCCTCCCTGCTTTTCGATTTGGGTTTAACAATACCGAAACAGTATAAATAAAAAAAGTGAAAATGTAAAGCCTTGTTTTTCTCTTATTGTTTGACAAAAAATGCCAATTCATTTATTATGGAATCACGATTGACAACAGATAGGGGGGAGACTATGCATGTAGAGATTCCGATGAGCCGGGAGGAGAAGCGCACCTATGAGCTGGAATGTATCATGGAGCTTGCAGACCAGCTGGGCGGCGTGGTTCGCACGAAGGATATCCTGAATCTGGGGATTGATTATCGCCGGGTGGTGCAGTTTATCAAGGACGGGGATTTGCTGAAGGTACGGAACGGGTCATACACTGTTCGGACGGCAGTACGCTCGGAGGACGAGCTGATCGCCGCAATGTTTCCGGATGGGGTATTAACGATGCAGAGTGGCTTGTATCTCCATGGCTATCTCAAGGAAAAACCGTATGGCTGGGCGATTGCGATCAGCAAGAATACATCGAAGTCCCGGTTCAAGATGACCTATCCTGTCGTAGAACCATATTACACAGAAGAAGCAGTGTTGGATCTGGGAATGGAGACCATTGAACTCGCAGGGAAGACGATGCGGGTATATTCAAAAGAACGGTTGATCTGTGATGTGCTGAAATACGAGGAAAAACTGGATCGGAAAACACTTCGGGAAGGCGTATTTTCCTATATTGAGGATGAAAGCAAAGACATTGCCTGTTTGATGGAGATGGCGGCGAAGCGGAAGGTTCGGAAAAAAGTGCAGTCAATGATAGGAGTTTGGCTTTGAATTTTTTGAAAGAATATGCACAGGAGACGGGAATCCCATTTGCACAGGTATTGGCGTGGTTTGTCTGCCAGCGTCTTTTTGCGGCGCTGGCACAATCAGATTTTTCAAACCATATCGAACTGCTTTCTCCCACGGATATGGATCCAAGAGGAAGCGTGCATCGCCTGGATGACGGGCTTTTGATTTATTACCGGGAGGATCCGCATGTCCAGCCGGAGGACGGAACGATTCCGGGACAGCGATTCAGCAGGGAAATCTGGGAAGAACTTCTGGGACTCTTCAAGTGGAGTCTGGAAAATGAGAAACCTGTGCTGGATGCGCAGATAGAGATCGAACGGCCGGGCAGTATTCGCATATCCGTACATTATGAGGGGATGTATGTACCGTTTTCTATGAAGATTGCCCCGCTTCGGGGGAATGAACTGTTTCCGCAGGAGGAATTTTTTTCTCCGATCTGGCGTCCGAACCGAACCATTTCCTATTTGCGGTATCCGGTTGCGGAACATGCCGCAGACCTGATCTTTGAACTAGTCACGAAGCTGGAACTATTGGCAGAGTTTGACCTGTACCTTTATACCTATGAGCTTCTGGTGAAGTGTCCGATGAGCGGGCGGGATTTCCAGGAAGCACTTCGGCTCCGCCTGGATGAGGGGGGGATCGTGGCAGATGCGAAACGGATGCAGACCTTTACAGGATATCGGGACTATTCTTATATGAAGAAAAAATGGAAACGCCTGCTCCGCAGGCAGAAGCTGAAAGAGCCGTCCTGGGAAGAGGCGTTTGACGTCATCTTGCATTTCCTTCTTCCGGTCTGGGATGCGATTACGATCGATATGATCTATCTGGGAGACTGGATGCCGCAGCTGCGGAGGTTCCTGGATTGAGTTTTGTGGACAAAAAAGATATGCAGCAAGGCGTGGCAAAGATGGGGCAAAGATGGAGAAATTGCCGTGAAACTGACGGAGAAACTGCAGAAATTTGCAAAAAGCGGGATTTATTCTTTTACAATGCCCGGACACAAACGACGGGATTTCGGGCTGGGAGATGCGTACCGGCTGGACATCACGGAGATTTATGGTTTTGACAATCTCCACCATCCGACCGGAATCCTGAAAGAACTGCAGCAGAGGCTGGCGGCGGTATATGGAGTCAAAGAAGCATGGGTCTCTGTCAATGGTTCCACGGCAGGGAATCTTGCCGCGGTTTCTGCGGCGGCAGGGAAAGGCAGTGCCGTCCTGATCGGGAGGAATGCGCACAAAAGTATTTATGCTGCGGCGGAGTGCTGCGGAGCGCGAGTGGCATTTGTGTATCCGGAAGAGGCAGTAGAAACAGACATATACGCGGCGAATACCACACCCATATACGGCATTATTTCGCCACAATCTGTAGAACAAGCGCTGGAAACGCATCCGGATATCCGGACGGCAGTATTTACCTATCCGACCTACGAAGGAATCACCTTTGATCTGGAACAGGTGGTGCAGATCTGCCATCGCAGGGGCGTTGCAGTTATCGTGGACAGTGCCCATGGGGCCCACTTGGGATTTGACGGGAAAAGCCCAGGCGCTGGCAGAAGAAGATATTTTCCAGAGCCGGCGTGGGCGCTGGGCGCAGATGTGGTCGTGACAAGCCTGCATAAGACCTTGCCCGCTATGACACAGACTGCGGCAGTACTGCTTCCGGAAGGAAGTATGGTGGATGGAAAGGCGGTCAGCCATTACCTGGATCTGTTTGTTTCCAGTTCTCCGTCTTATGTCCTGATGGCGAGCGTGGATGTCTGTACATCGTTTCTGGAGCGGGAAGGGCAAAGTGCTTTTTTGGCATACGGCAGGCGGCTGGCGGAATTTTATCAGAAAGCGGGAAAACTGCAGAAGCTTCGCGTGCGGCGTTTTGCCGGGCAGGATGTTTCAAAAATCATTGTGGATGGATCCGGTCTGGGGTGGACGGGAATGGAACTGATGGACTGGTTTCGGAAGGAAGCAGGGCTGGAGCTTGAAATGGCGGTTGGAAGCTATGCGGTGGCGCTCAGTTCCGTGGCAGACGATGCGAATGCTTTGTATCAGCTTCTGTCTGCAATGCAGGAAATAGATGAAAAAGAATGTCGTAAATCTGAGGATATGCAGGAAAAAGACAAACAGATATGTCTTGAAGATGTCGCACGGGAATCAAAAAGAGAACAACTGAGTTCGGCATGCAGGATGCATGGTGCTGCGGGAATGGCATGGATGAGGGAGAAAAAACAGGAAGCCGGGCAGGAAATTGTGATAGCGTACCAGGAGGGCAAGCTGGTTTCTATTGAGCAGTGCGTAGATAAAGTATCAGCATGTTTCGTGGTTCCCTATCCGCCTGGAATCCCCCTGCTGGTTCCCGGAGAGCGGATCACGCCTGCGAAGCGGGATGATCTGGAACGTGCACTGCAGGATGGGATGGAGGTTGAAGGGGTTTTGGAAGGCAGATTGATGGTGGCAGGCCGTGGGTAGATTGTTTTGTATCCTGGGAAAAAGTGGAGCAGGGAAGGACAGCGTTTACAAAAGGCTGCTGGAAGACCAGACACTGGCTTTGCAGAAAGTGGTTCCTTACACCACCAGGCCGATCCGGGCAGGCGAGCAGGACGGCATACAGTATCATTTTGTCAGTGAGGAAACGCGGCAGCAGATGGAACGCGCGGGAAAGATTATTGAGCAGCGGAGTTACAAGACATGGCATGGAATCTGGACGTATTTTACGGCGGAGGATGGACAGATCGATCTGCAGCGGCATAATTATCTTCTGATCGGGACGCTGGAATCCTTTCTGGCATTGAAAAGCCATTATGCGACAGGGCGGGTGGGAGACAGGCTGGATGACAGACGGGCGGATCAAAACGCTCCGGCGTGTGCGGAAGATGCATGGGGCTATAGAAATTCTGCAGTTGTACCGATATATATAGAAGTTGAAGACGGACTGCGTCTGGATCGCGCCCTGCGGAGGGAACGCGGGCAAAAGACGCCCAGGTATGAAGAGATGTGCCGGAGGTTTCTGGCGGATGTGCAGGATTTTTCTGAGGAAAAGCTGGCGGAAGCAGGCATTGGGATGCGTTTCGAAAATATCAGCCTGGAGGCGTGTGCAGAGAAGATCCGGGGCTATATAGAGGAGTTCTTCCATGAATAATCAAGATATGCGGGTACACCAGGCGAGCGCCCTGGTACGGGCAGAAACCGCAAAAGATACCCCTGCCAGGTCGGACGGGCAGTTTAAGTTCACGCTGGCATCCAAGATCGAAGACAATGAACTGCAGGACAAGCTGACACACCTGATGGAGAAGATCGACGAGCAGGGAAAGAAAATTGCGGAACATATGGATATCAAAGATATGAAGCAATACCGATCCCTGGTCAAGGAATTTGTGAACGAAGTGGTGAACCGTTCGCACAAATTCAGCCGGGAGAATTTCCTGGATCGGCGCGGCAGGCATCGCGTGTATGGGATTGTGAAGCTGGTGGACAAAAACCTGGACGATCTGGCGAGCGAGCTGGTGGAGGACGAAAAAGACCATCTGTCCATCCTCGGTCGGGTGGATGAGATCCGGGGCCTTTTGCTGGATATCTCAACATGAAGGCGAAGAATATGCCGAGGGATGAGGCGCAGGAAGAATCCATCCAGTTGAATACCAGTTTTGACCGGATTCTGGGGCAGCGGGGCATCAAGAACCACCTGTATGCGGCGCTTCGGGCAAACAGTGTATCCCATGCCTATATCATTTCCGGAGAGAAAGGCAGCGGGAAGCTGAAACTTGCCACGGCATTTGCTGCTGCGATGCTCTGCGAGGATCATGCGGAACGGCCGGAATGTGCCTGCGGGAAGTGCCGGATGTGCATCCAGGTGCAAAACGGGACGAATCCGGATCTTTCGGTCCTGAATCTGGGCAAAGATATGTCGAAGAAAAAAACGGCGTCGATTTCGATCGACGAGGTCCGGGAACAGATGCTGCAGAGCATCCATATCCGTCCATACCACGGGCGGGCAAAGGTCTATATCGTTCCGGATGCACAGAACCTGACGCAGCAGGCGCAGAACGCGATCCTCAAGTCAATCGAGGAACCTCCGCCATATGTGCGGATTATGCTGCTTACGGACAATACAGAAAAACTGCTCCAGACCATCCGTTCGAGATGCGTTGAGCTTTCCATGAAAGCCGTGCCGGATTCGCTGATGCGCCAGTTCCTGATGAAGGAGTACCGGGTGCCGGATTACCGGACCAGCGCGATCCTTTCTTTTGCACAGGGGAATGAAGGACGCGCAAGGGAATATGCAGCGGGCGATGCATTTTTAGATAAGGTGCGTTATGTCGCGAAATTACTGGGAGCGATTAGAGACCTGCCGTCCTATGAATGGGTGGCAGAGGCGGCGCAGCTGGCTGCGGATAAGGCGGCTGTCCGGGATTACCTGGGATTATTCACGTCCTGGTATCGGGATTTGTATCTGCTGAAGTCCGGCGGAGACCGCAAATACCTGATATATTCGGAATATGGGGAAAAAATCCAGGCAGAGTCTGAACGTGTGTCATATGGATATATCCAGCGGAGTGTTTCAGCGGTTGAACGGGCAGAGGAGCAGCTGGACCGGAATGTGGCACCGGAACTTGTGCTGGACAATCTGTTTGCAGTGTTTTCCGGGATTTCGGAAGGAATTCCGTGAAAAGAGAGATGAAAACAGGCAGAAAAATACCACATAATGTGGGTTCAATTATAGGAGAAGAGATGCCAAGAGTTGTTGGAGTCCGGTTTCGTTCCGTGGGGAAGAGCTATTACTACCTTTCGGGCGATGAGGACTTATTTGTTGGAAAAAAAGTGATCGTTGATACAGCAAAGGGCATGGAGATTGGCATAGTTTCCGTACCAACGATAGAGATTCCGGATGAAAAGCTGCACGAACCGGTACGTCCGCTCCGGCGGGTTGCCACCAGCGAAGATCTGGAAAATGACGCGGAGAACCGCAAAAGGGAAAAAGAAGCATTTGCAATTTGCAGGCAGAAGATTATAGAGAATGAACTGGAGATGAAGCTGATCGAGGCAGAATATACGTTTGACCGTCGGAAGCTTCTGTTTTATTTCACGGCAGAGGGAAGGGTGGACTTCCGGCAGTTGGTGAAAGACCTTGCGTCAGTATTCCGCACGAGGATCGAGCTGCGGCAGATCGGTGTCCGGGATGAGACGCGGGTGCTGGGCGGTATCGGCGGATGCGGCAGGGAGCTTTGCTGTAAGACGTATCTGTTTGATTTTGCGCCGGTGTCCATTAAAATGGCGAAGGAGCAGAACCTGTCTCTTAATCCGGCAAAAATTTCCGGGGTTTGCGGGAGGCTGATGTGCTGCCTCACCAATGAGCAGGAAACCTATGAATATCTGAACAAGAAGATGCCGTCCCGCGGCGATAAGGCAATTACGAAGAAGGGCGAGGAAGGGACGGTTTCGAGTGTTAATGTATTAAGACAGAAAGTTGGAGTGATCTTTGAGATCGGCGACAGCCGGGAGATCCGGGAATACAACGTTGATGACCTGACGTTTGAGAAACGCCAGAGGCGCAGGAAGGGGAAGGACGAGGAAGACGAACGGAATCCGGCAGGCGAGCGCCGCAGGGATGGCGATGCGGCAGCAGGCGGAAAGGAGCAGGAACGGGGCAGGGAGCGTCGGGACCGGAGCGCGATTGCGCAGAAGCTTCTGGAAGCAGGAAGGGCAGATGCCGAAGCGAAAGAGACAGGACTGGTACTGCGACACAGCAGTGGAAGCACGGAGCAGCGCCGCGGGAGCAAACGTCGCCCGGCACGGGGAGAACGCGGGGAACGCGGCGACCGGCGTGACCGTCCGGATCGTCCAGATCGCCAGGATCGGCAGGATCGTCCGGATCGTCAGAATCGTATGGAACATCCGGACCGCCAGGATCGCCCGGATCGTCCGGACCGCCCGGATCGTCCGGACCGCCCGGATCGTTCGGAACGTCAGGATCGTCCAGAACGTTCAGACCGCCAGGATCGGCAGGATCGTCCGGAACGTTCAGACCGTCCGGATCG
>CADBTO010000264.1 GCA_902797565.1 uncultured Lachnospiraceae bacterium | reverse complement strand
TCTCAAGCCTTTGGAACTCCTCCATAAACGCAATCGGCACCTTCGCATGGGCCGCGATGGCCATTGCCTCAGACAGCTTGTGCCAGTACACATACCCGCCGGAGAAACGGGAGTAGAACTTTGCGCACCGTGAAACCATCTGCCGCTTGAATGCGGACAGGTCCGGCTTAAAATCTGTCTGGGACTCCACAATCCCCACGCCGCTGGGATCCACACGCTCACGGGTCTGGACCAGATAATACACATACAGCCGCTCACGCTTGCGAAGACTTAGCAGCTTGGTCGCAAAATCCGTGCGGTCCGAAGTATTCAGCCCAAAGCTCATATAGCCGCCGTTTCGGATATTCCGGAGCACCCAGTGGTCAATCTCCTCCATACGGTCAATCTGCTCTTTGTCAAGACCCTCATCCGAATCATCCAGCAGGCTCTTTTCCTTCACAAGCTCTGCATACTGGCTGGCCGCCTGTTCTTCATGTTTCTCCTGTACGTCCTCCGTCTTCTCCTTCATCCCCTGCGACATCATATTCCGCGCGTGCCGCCTGATCATGTCCCCGCGCGTGTTTGCAAACCTTGCATACGGATGGATCCGCTTCCGGTGTTCGAGCAATGCGACCTGTGCCCGCAGAGACAGGTATTCCTGAATAAAGAACGCGTTCTCTCCGTAATCGAACCCGGCCTTTTTCCCGGCCATTTGCATATAGATCCGGATGTCCCTCTCGCAGGTTTTCATCACATTCCATCTGGCGACCAGCTTGTCCTCATCGCTGGAATACAAATCCTCGCTGATCTGCTTGCTGTATTTCCGGTAATAACGGATCAGCCCCTCCACATTCTCTTTCGCAAAATCCCGTTCCGCCGCCGTTGGCGCAAGAATCTTCTGGTCATTCTGCGCGTTCTGGAGCCCGGCAGTCTTCATCGCCGCCCGGTCAAGCAGCTGCTTCATCATCATCGCGGCTTCATAGCGCATCTTCCCTCTCTGGCTGTGTGCATTGACATGGCCGCACACATATGTGTTGATTGCATTATAAAGCTGCAGAAACTGTTCATAACTTTGCCTTCCGACTTCGATGTTCCCATTCTGGATCTGACGAAGCAGCGGCGGCGCCCCGTCCGGCTGCTGCCTCTGTATCTTTCCAAGCTGTTTCTGCACCTCCAGGAATTCTTCGGAACGTCCCTCACTTTTTTCCTCTGTGAAGACCTTCATCCAATCATCCATCGTCTTCTGCGCAGGTTCCATCATCAGCACCGGGTTCTGGTTCCTTTGCGCAAGCATGTTCTGGCTGTCCTGCTGCACCTGCAGATTCAGGTGGATCGTTTCCCGGAGCCCCCGCTCCTTATTGATTGTTGACGGCATATCCTGTATCCTCCCTTGGTAATCCGGACTAACGTGATTCTTCCCGCATCTGTCCTGCCATCTGTCTCCAGACAGACTTCACATTGATATTCGACTGGTAAAGACAGCCCCACTGCTCCTTCCGAAGTTCAAAAAACGCGTCTTCCAGCAGCCGCTCCTCAAGCGGCCCGGCACTGCTTCCGGCGTCCTTTTCCAGGGCATGCTCCGCATGGCAGACCTGCGTTTCCTGATACAGGTCTTTTTGCTCCAGAAAATGCGCAAGCAGCGGTTTCACGGAAGGATTGGCCGTAATCATTGACAATTTCCTGCAGTTTCGATATTGTTCCTTCGAACTCAGTTCCTGCAGAAGCTTCCTGCATACCGCATATACAAATTGCGGCTGCCTGTTTGAAATACCAAACAGGATCTGTACAAAGATCTCTTCTCCATAACGCGATACCAGCAGCATGGCCTGCAGCCGGTCGTCCTCATCATATGCCGCGAAGCTGAGGTCCAGGTCAAAGTTCTCCAGGACCGAAAGATCATCCGGAAGCTCCAGAACAGCCAGCCGCGCATAAAGCTTCACGACATCGCGGACTTCAAAATGCATCAGCACATTCACCGGATCCACCCGGATCCCGATTTCTTTCTGTCCCAGCGTCTTCTGTATTTTCGCGGATGCCAGCATCGGCTGAAGATCCACCGTAAGCAGCTGGTCGGACGAAGCCACGGAAAACCCGTTCTTCTTCAAAAACGCGTCCAAGCCTTCCTCTGTTGACAGATAATCGCATTCGAGCAGCTGGTATCCCAGACGCCCCGTCTCCTGCATCACCGCCTGCAGCAGATCCCCGCCAACCCCCTGCCGCCGCAATGCAGGCGGCACCTGTATCGACAGAATGCGTGCACACTTCGATTTTGGCAAATACAGGGAGCAACTGGCTCCCCCTTCCGCATCCAGCCGAAGGATCCCGTCCTGCCTGCAGCTGACCCAAACCTTCATAATGCCTCTCCTTTCATCGTCCCTCCGGCCCATACAACCCAGATCCTGCCCCGCTTCCTGCGCATCCGCTCCTACAGCCCCGCTCTTTCGACCCATACCCTGCAGCCCGGATCCTGCGCATCCGCTCCTACAGCCCCGCTTCCTGCTTCGCCGCGCCCACAGGCAGTTCCGCCGTACTATGACTGTTGTCAATCGTAAAACGATAGTCACGGGTATGGCGGCAAAGCCCGTCCAGCGTGCAGCGGAACCGCGATGCAATCTCTTCCTCCGGGAAAACATCCGCCACATCCTGCATATAAGACCCGTTGACATACGGCACGATATACAGTTCCAGTCTGTGCCCCTGTTTCAGAGTATAAAACGTCGGCTGCAGATAGACCGTATAATCATTCCATGTATTGGACTGCACCGCTGTCCTGCTCTTTACAGCCGTCTCCGGCATGTACCCGGCATCCGGATTTTTGAGGTCCATCACGCCGTAAGAAACGATTTTCTTCTTCGCCTGCGTAGGCATCCACTGCACCAGCTTCACCGGATCCAACCCCTTGCCGTAATCCAGGGTTCCCATCTCTTTATTTTCAATGCCCGCATATCCCTTTGTAAATACCGGGAACTCCGTATCAGCCGTATCAACCAGCACGGCAGCAAGCGAAGTTGTATTGGAATCGATTTTATCACATTTGACCCGAAGCTTCACCACGCCAGCCCCCTGCAGGTTCTGGTCTTTTTTCACTTCTGCCTTCCAAAGCGCCGCATTCGCGCTTGAAGCACCTGTAAAAACTTCTTCCAGAAGTGACTCATTATCTTCATAAGCGCCCACGGATGTCACATTCGTTTCACCCGTTTTTTCCTGTGGTGCAAGCGTCAGCTTCTGGTCCGCATCCCATTTATCATAAGTATGGAACGAGCCATCCAGATTGCTCTGCACCGTCAGGGCCGGCATCTGCTCTGCGCCATTTTCCACGCCAAACAGGTAATGGCTGAACCAGCGGTTAAGCACCTCCGCAAAGGTATCTTCCCCGATTTTGATATCCGTGCCTTCCTGCGCGTTATACGGGCAGATATGCTCATTCTGGTGAAGAATCGCCTTCGGTGCCACGCCGGAACGCTCAAACGCCTTCCACATCAGGTCAAACTGCTTCGGCCGTACCCGGTCGTCATTCAGCCCCTGCACGATCAGTGCCGACGCCTTGATCCCGTCTGCCTTTGAATAATCACGCTCTGCCCAGTAATCCCCATAATCGCCCTGCAGTTCCTCCTGCGCCGCCGCAATATAATTCGTGTAATCCAGATAATGCTGGTATGCCGTTTCATCCACATACTCAAAAAAACGGCTCGCGCAGGTGTTGGACAGGGTTGTCGTATAATCATATTTATAATCCGTGCTCGTGCAGATGCCCTGTGAATTGGAAAAATCATACCAGCTCGAAGGCCCTGCAATCGGAACGACCGTTTCCAGCCCTTCCACGCCTGTCGTAGCGACCTCATACGCCATAGCACCTACATATGAAAGCCCGACCATCCCGACTTTCTGGTTCGTCCAGTCTGCAGAAACAGAAACATTGCTTTCCAGATCCGCATACGCCGTCCGTTTGCCGCAGAGCCATTCCACCACGTCCTTAAACGCCTCGCGCTCCTGCCCGGTTCCGCAGACCTGCAGCCCTTCGCTGCCCTTCGATCCCAGCCCCGCCGAAGTCACAAAGGCAAATCCTCGCAGCAGAAAATAATCATAATCCTGCAGATTGCTGTAATATGAAAGCCGGTACGGATCCCCTTCAAAACTGTAGCACCAGTCAGAAACCCGTGCGCCCTGTGCAAGATCTGCGCAGGATATGCTCCCCTTCGCTTCCCGTTTCTGCGGCTGCGCCCTCAGATCCGCGTCCGAAAGTTTGTTTTCCCCGCGCGGGAAGTACCCGCTTGTCTGCCCTGCGCTATAGGGGTTCGCTTCAAAAATAACCGGTGCCTTGTACTTTCCCTCCACGGCTGCCCTTGGAACCTGGACCAGCGCCTTGACGAGATCCGCCTTCCCGTCCAGATCCGTGTCATAATCCGTTTCAACATACACCGCAAATCGAAGGATCTCACTGGCTTCGTTCCGATAACGCTTCTCAGTTGGATCCGAATATTCCACAACCGGCTGCGCCATCCCGTTTTTAAAGGCCACGATGCCGCTTTTTCCATCTTCTCCATTTTCCCCGTCTTTTTCAGCGGTTTCCGCCGGTTCCCCGGAAGACCGGAACACAATGAAGTTCTCTTTTGCATACTGCTGCGCCGCCGTACCCGGATCCCCTGCGATGGTAAAGCCATCTTGCACCACGTAGCCATACTGTTCATAATCATAATAGAATCCGAATGCCTGCACCCCGATCTCCCGGACGGTTTTCGGAACAGACACCTGCTTTAGGGAAATGCAGTTCGTAAACGCACCGTCCCCGACCCGTGTAACCGTCTCCGGAATCCGGACCTCTTCCAGCCCCTGGCAGTTATAGAAGGCATACGCACTGATTTCCGTCAGGCTCTCCGGGAGTGTGACGGCTGTCAGCTTTACACAGGCACGGAACGCACCTTCTGCGAGCGTCCGCGTTCCTTCCTTGATCTGATATGCACCGGAAACCGTTTCCCCATCCGCCGCAATAAGATGCTTGCCAATATAGAGCACGCCCTGTTTCCAGTTCCCGGCATTGTTATAATACCCCGACTTCTCAAATGCTTTTTGCCCGATGGATGACAGGCTTGCAGGCAGCGTGATTTTTTTCAATGCCTTGTTGTCATAAAAGGCGCACTGTCCCAGGGTCTTCACACCACCCGGCAGGGATACCGCCTTCAGTTTTTTGCATGAATCAAAGGCACAGTCCCCGATGTCCTGCACGCCCTTCGGAATCGTCACGCTGGTCAGGTTCCCTGCCTCTTTCACGGAATAGGCACCGATGACCTTTACGGTCTTTGGAATCGAAAAAGACTTCGCTTTGCTCCCGATTGCATACTGGATCAAACGCTTCTTGTCCTTTGTATACAGATTTCCCTTGACTGCCGTATAATACTTGTTCTTCGCATGGACGGAAATCTTTTCAAGCGCCGTGCAGCTTTCAAACACGCCTCTCCCCAGATCCGAAACATTTTTCGGGATCGTCACGCTTTTTAATGCCGTACAGTCAAAGAAAGCAGAATTGTCAAGTTTTTTCAGTCCGCTGGGAAGTGTGATGGATACCAGCTTTTTGCAATAACCGAAAGCAAGGTCTTCGATCGTCGTGACCGTTTTGGGAAACGTCACGGACTTTACCTTCAGCCCTTCAAATGCGTTTGCCGCAACCACCTTTGTCCCTGACTTGATCTTGTATTTTCCGGACTTATTCGCTTTCACTCCCACCAGGAACGTTCCCAGATACAAAAGGTCTCCGTTCCAGTTCTTGCTGTTTTTGTACCAGCCCGTCCCTTTGAAAGCATCTCCGCCAATTCCCTTGACACTGGCAGGCAGCTTCACGCCCTTCACCCCGGCACATTCCCCAAACGCAGATGCCGCAATGGAAACCGTCCCGTCCTGCACTTCCACCGTCCCTGAAACCGACTCCGCAGCCATTACCAGATGGTTTCCGATATAGAGCACATCCCCAAACCAGTTTGTTTCATTGGCCGCATATGCCGTACCTGCAAATGCATTCGCACCAATCTCCGTCACGCTGTCCGGAAGGTCAATGCTGGCAAGTTCCACACAATTCATGAACGCTCCGGAACCAATTTTCTGCACACCCTTTGCAATGGACACGCTCGCAAGCTCCTCCTGGTTCTGAAACGCACAGGGCGCAATGGATGTGACCTTGATCCCGTCAATTTTTGCAGGGATTTCCAGCTCCTTCGGTATCCCCCCGATCCCCGTAATCTCCGCTGTCCCGTCGTTGTTCAACTGGTAGCGCAGCTGCATGCTGATTACTCCGTCGGAAGTGGCCGCCTCTGCATTCGCCGCAAGCGCAGATACCCCGAACCACGGCGAACTCTCCGCGCCTGCTGCAAAGCCCGCCATCCCCATACCCTGCAGCGCAAGACATCCCATTAGTGCCAGCGCAGCGCAGCGTCTTCCAGTTTTCTTTTTCATAAAGCCCGTTTCCTTAAATCTTGATTGCATTTCCACCCTTCTCTTTCACGATTCAATTTCCATCATCTATCCCTATAGCCTGTTCCCACTGTATGCAAATTCCAATATAATGTATCACATCGGCAGGTTCCATGTCAAGTGCCCGCCGGACAACACCGCATTTTCACTGCGTACCCCGTTATAATCGAACAGGGAGGATGCAAATCACCCCATCGAATAAAAAAGAGGGGCTTCCGCCCCCCTTTTTTTCTCTTTTTTCTCCGCCCTGATCAAAGTCCCAG
>CADBTO010000263.1 GCA_902797565.1 uncultured Lachnospiraceae bacterium | reverse complement strand
GCCTCGAAGAACTGCGTGAAACGGTTTTGGAAACAGGGGCAGAGGGCGAAGAAGCGGATGCTGCGGAAGACCAGAATGATGGGAGCCTGGGGCTCCGGGAGGGATAGCAGATGCCGAAGGAGATACAAAAAAGCCGGAATATAAACACGGTGCATCAGGCGCAGCAGACAACGCAGATGCAGCAGCAGACGATGCTGCAGGCCCGCCTGCTGCGGGAAGAGGGCCGGCCTGCGGGTGCGTCTTCTCCGGCTTTGCCGGAGAACCAGGCGCCATCGTTTGTTTCCGTGCCAAAGGCAGCAAGAAAGAAGCATATTGCGGGGGGCTGGAAACTCCGGTCAGGCGCAAAGTCTGCCAGAAATAATCCACCGCCAGCGCAGCAGCCGCAGCAGCCTGTGCAATATCGCCGGGCATGGACGGATCTGACCCCGCAGGAGCGGCGGTCCAAATCCGTGCGGGCGAATGATGCGTTCTGGGCATCAATCCGGGAGCATACGCAAGAGTACCGCAATATGGAAGATTTTCGCACATTTTCCCAGGATACGAAGAAGATGCTGAGGGATGCGGGATCTATTTCGGTGGAAGACCGGGATGAAAAGGATGATCTGGAGGAAAAAGAAGAAGCGTTTGTGAATAAAATGCGGGATTATCTTGCAGACCGGGATGCATCGGATGCGGCGCAGCTTGCGGGCGAGCAGTACCAGAGCAGATATGCGGGCCTGACAAACCGGGAGCGGCAGATCTGGAACCTGTATGCTGAGGAGTTTCGGCACTCCAGTGGGAATATGGAGCTGCTTGAGGAATACGAGGCCGCGCAGAAGGAAGCAGGGGAGAAGCATCCGCTGCTGCGGGATTTTTCCGGTGAAAAGGACCAGGTCTTTTTCTATACGAATAAGACGTTTTCCAAACCGGTCACAATATGCGGAAAGGAATATGAAAAAGGATCCGCCGCCAAGGAGGACTGCCGAAAAAAGCCGCTTTTTACCCATGAACCCAATACGTTTGATATTGTACAGGGCTCGATCGGTGATTGCTACATGCTTGCCGGCCTTTCCGCGATCATGCAAAAAGATCCGCAGATTATAAAAAATGCGATGTGCGATGAAGGGAATACGGTTCTGGTCCGGTTCTATACAAAAAAAGGAAAGCCGCTGTTTGTCCGGGTGGAAAAAACTCTGATCAGTGCCACCTGGGAACGGACGAATTCCGGCGGGGCAGTGGAGATGTCTGAGCCGGAGAGGCTGGGTGCAAAGGGGGCATTCTGGGTACAGATTCTTGAAAAAGCGTATGCTGTGGCGCGTCCGGAGCTGGAAGGATGGAGCAATGCGCAGGTGAAAAAAGCAGACAAGGTATCCATGATGAAACGGATTGAAGGGGGCTTTGCAGAGACATTTATCCAGCAGATGACGAATACCAGCATGGAACGGAAGAACCTGGATACAGGAAAAGAAGCATCAGAGAATTCCTCGAAACGCAGGAGCATAAAATCGATCGTACAGGACATGCACTATGGGAAGAAGGCGGAATACCTTGAGCAGCTGAAGCGGGAAGGAAAGGCGTTTTCAGCGGAAGCGTGGAACCTGTACAAAGCGAAGGAATTCTTCGGGGTGGATATTTCTCAGGGAGATGCGGACGCGTATAAGGCTTTCCAGAAAAACCGCGTGTTTGATGCGTATGAAGGCTTTATGAAAGAGAAGCTTTCTGAGTATACGCATAGCAGTTTTCAGACGGTTGCAGATTTGGACATCTTCCTGAACAGCATCAAGCTGCAGGAGATGCCATCGCTGAATATCCCGAATCTTGATGATATGAAAATGAAGCGCCATTTCAAGGAGTATCTTCGGAATTATGTCCTCTCATACCGGGTGCTGGCCCGGAACGTGAACTGGGACGGGGAATACACGGATCGGGAGAATCAAGTGTTTTCGGAGCTTCAATCAGCAATCAGCGCCGGGAAAATCGTTTCTGCAGATACAGGGGATGATACACTGACCCTTGCAAAGAAAAAACGGGATGGATTGAACGGGGAAACGACAGTGATGGGCATTGCTGGAACGCATGTGTACAGCGTCCTGGATATCCGGGAAGATCCGGTGCAGGTGAACGGGCAGACCATGCAGCGCCGTTTTGTGGTACTCTCCAATCCATGGAGCAATACGATCCGCCTGTATGATAAGGACACGGGGCTGCCGTATGTGGACCAGCTGTATGATGCGGGCGAGGATCAGGAGATGCGGTATAACAAAGGGATCTTCAAAATGGAACTGCGGGATTTTGTAATGAATTTCGAGGCCTATTCGATTGAAAAATAAAGCCATGATACGTTTTTGTCCCGGCAGAATGGCTCTCCGGGAGGATGATTAGAAAGGAACAGGTATGTCAGATAGCAAAGTAAATATCATCTTGCGGCTTTGCGGTGCAGTCGCGCTTCTTTATACATTGGCGGCGTTGTTCTTTACGCTGCCGATCTGGGCGGTCATAATCGGTGTAGTGCTGACTGCGGTGCTGCATTATTACTGTACTCCTGGCGGCATCATGGATGAGGATATGTCCGGCGTTTTCCCGGATGGAGACAAAAACGGTGGGGATCTGTTCGCGCCGGATGAGACGCAGCGGATCCGCAGGCAGTATGAAAAGCAGATGCAGGAGCTTCGGGCGGAGCGGGATAAGCAGATCCGGGATCTTGAGGCGGCGCTGGAACAGGAGCGGGAG
>CADBTO010000262.1 GCA_902797565.1 uncultured Lachnospiraceae bacterium | reverse complement strand
GTCAAGGCCGTAAACGATGAAGGAAAGAAGCTGAAGGCCGCGAAACAGACCGTGAAGATCAATGCGGAGGCACCGCAGCTGAAAAGTGTGACGGCGAAGGGCAGCAGCATCGTCGTGAAGTGGAGTAAAGTCAAAAATGCGGATGCCTATGTGCTGTACCGGAAAGTCGGGAAGGGAGAGTATGAGGTACTTCGTGCGCTGGCATCGTCGAATACCAGTTATAAGGATACGAACGGGCTTACCGGCGGGACACGCTATGCTTATGCAGTGGCAGCGCGTTATGGAAAGGATGAGAACGAACTCCTTTCGAAGCGTTCCAAAGGCATCGCAGCAAAATTTTTGATTTCAGCGCCGGTACTGAAGTCCGTGACATCGAAGAAGATCAGCCTGTCGCTGGACTGGACAGCTGTAAAGAATGCCACCAGCTACCGGGTATTCCGGAAAGACGGGGCAGGGGATTTCCAGAAGATCAAAGAAGTCACGGGAGCGACGAGTTACCTGGATGAAAAAGTCAAGATCGGCGTGAATTATACATATTGTGTCCGTGCGATCCAGAAACAGGAATCCGGTAATATTGCATCTCCGATGGGCAACCAGGTTGAAGCCAAGGTGGAAGTTACCTATAAAGATACGAAGGTGGTGGACAAGAATTCCGGTGTCAACGGAAAGACCATCCGGATCTATTACTACGGGGACGGGACGAAGATTATTGATCCGACGCCTTATATGGCAAAGCTGGAAGGCTATGACCTGTATGTGAACAAGTCCCGCTGCACGGTGACGGCATATGCGAAAGAGGCGGGAACGTTGATTCCGCTTCGCGTTTTCATCTGCTCGCCGGGAAATGCAACGCCGATTGGTACCTACAAAACGCTTGCGAAAATGCGCTGGCATGAATTGATGGGGCCTTGCTGGGGGCAGTGGTGCACGAAGATCGTATCCAATGGGATTTATTTCCATTCGATTTTCTCAAGTTCGTATAATAACAACAAAACGATGTCCGTTTCTGCGTACAACAATCTTGGTACAGTATGTTCCCATGGCTGTGTGCGGGTTCAGGCGAGTACCGCAAAGTGGATTTATGACAACTGCGGCATCGGTACGACGGTGAAGATCTATAATGGAAGCGGCTATGAGCCGTTTGCGAAGCCGAGTATTGCAAAGCTTCCGGCCTGGCATACATGGGATCCGACAGATCCGTATGCGGCAAGCTATTGCAAGGCAAAAGGCTGCCATAAATGACAGGGCCGCAGGGTCAGGCAGGATCGCGGGGTCAGACAGGGCCACAGGATATGACGCAGGAAACCGCAGGACAGGCAGAAAAAGCCGGACGCGACAGGCTGCGCGGCTTTCCTGTCCGGATATTTGGACGCCCCCGGAGCCTGGCGGCACAGATCGCCTGTTCCATGGTGTTTATCTCGTTTGTCAGTCTTGCACTGATGTGGATCCTGAACACATCGTTTCTGGGAAAGTTTTATCTGGATCTGAAGGTTTCCGGCATGTCTGCGGCATACGAGCAGCTGGTGCGGGCATCTGAGGAGGGACGGCTCTATGACTCGGATTACCAGGTGGAGTTTGAAAAGCTGTGTTCCAACGGGAATCTGCAGATTCTGGTGGTTTCATCGGACTGGACGACGGTGCTTTCCTCACAGGGGGAAGACGAGCTGATCCGGTTGCAGTTGTCCCGTTCCCTGTTTGGCAGTGAAGGGGTGCGGCTGAAGGAAACCGGGAGTTATTATGTGGAGCGGATGCGGGACAACCGTCTGGAGGGGGATTTCCTGCTGTTGTTCGGGAGCCTTCCGGATTCCAATTCGATCCTGATGCGCTCCGCGATGGCAAGCATCAGCGACAGTGCCAGGGTGTCCAACCGGTTCCTGCTGTTTACAGGCATTGTTTCGGTGGCATGCGCCATTCTGGTGTCCGTACTGATCTCGATGCACATTACAAGGCCGCTGAAACATCTGATGGGCATTGCGGACCGGATGGAGAAGCTGGATTTTGCGGCGCGTTATCCGGTGCGGAAAGGCGGCAATGAGATCGACCAGCTGGGCGAGCACGTCAACCGGATGTCTGATGCGCTGTACCGCGCAATCCGCGATCTACGGCAGGCGAATACGGATTTGGAACGGGATCTTGCGATACGGGAGGAAAATGAGGCAATGCGGCGGGAGTTCCTGTCAAATGTGTCCCATGAGCTAAAGACACCGATCGCGCTGATCTCCGGCTATGCGGAGGGCCTCAAGGAAGGGCTGTCCGATGACCCGGAAGACCGGGATTATTACCTGGGGGTCATTATGGACGAAGCAGAGCGGATGAACCGGATGGTGAAGGAACTGACGGCGCTGAACCAGATCGAGTACGGGAAGGATGCGCTGTCATTGGAGCGGATCAATCTTGTGGAACTGGTCGGCGGCGTTTTGGAAAAAAACCGCATCCTGCTGGAACAGGGCGGGATTACTGTGGAGTGCCAGCCGCAGGAACCGCCGGATACAGGGATCTGGGTCTGGGGCGATGGCTTCCTGACGGAGACGGTCTTTTCTAATTATCTGTCCAATGCGATCCATTACGCGGCAGGTGAGAAAAAGATCATCGTCCGCCTTCTGTATGACAGGGACGGCGAAGAAAAGCAGGTGCGCGTGGAGGTGGAGAACACCGGCAGTCCGATCCCGGAAGAGAGCCTTCCGCATTTGTGGGAGAAATTTTACAAGGTCGATCCGGCGCGGACGCGGAAATACGGGGGCAGCGGAATCGGGCTGTCGATTGTCCGTGCGGTTTGCGAAAGCATGAAAAAGGATTATGGCGTCCGCAATACACAGGCGGGGGTTTGTTTCTGGTTCGCACTGGATCAGGCATAAAAAACCGCTTGATTTTTCATTTCCAGAGTGCTATACTGTAGAAGGGAATGTATTTGCGCTTTACGGCGCTGTGGATATCTGGCGAGGAGACAAACGGATGTTTGGTATCTGTGCCATTCTATTTGAGGAGTATAAATTATGGGATTACACTGGAAAAAAATGACTGCGCTTTTATTGGCGGCGGGGCTTTTCCTGTCCGGGTGTGGTCCGCAGCTTTATCCCCTGTCGGAGGATGATGAGGAACAGATCGCGCTGTATTGCTCCAGGGTTATATCGAAATTTAACCGGAACCAGGACAAGGGGATGGTGGCGCTTCCAGCCGAAAATCCTGCGTTCCAGGAGGGCAAGAAGAAAAAGAAGAAGAAGACGGATACTGCTCAGGCGGCTGCAAAACCGGTGGATTCGGCTGGGGCTGCGGGTGGAACAGGCGGAAACAGTGGAAGCGGGACTGC
Source organism: uncultured Lachnospiraceae bacterium (assembly GCA_902797565.1). Taxonomy (GTDB): domain Bacteria; phylum Bacillota; class Clostridia; order Lachnospirales; family Lachnospiraceae; genus Weimeria. The sequence continues at coordinate 1,412 of CADBTO010000262.1, read as the reverse complement.
CGGTGATCCCGGGAGCAGTACAGGAGACGGCTCCGGGAGCGGCCTGGCAGGAGGCGGATCATCCGGAACGGATTCCGGGCAGGCAAGCACGCCCGGTGATTACGCAACGGGTACAACCCTGACGAAGGCCATTGGTGTCAAGGGCATCAAGTTTGCATATAAGGGAGCGTATGTTGCCGATAGCTACAAATCCGGGGATGTTTATGATATCCGTCCGGATCTGGGTAATGAGCTGGTTGTAATGCGCGTCCGTGCGGTGAATAATTCAGAGAAGAACCGGAAGGTGGATCTTTTGGACAAGGGCCTGATCTATATTGCGTCTTATGGTGATACGAGTATCAACAATGATGGAAGCATTTTGATGAACGACCTGGGAACATATGACGGAACGGTCAAAGGACACGGGAAGGAAGACCTGGTGCTTTTGTTCCAGTTCCCGGAGGGGACGGTGAAGGATCCTTCCAAACTGGCGCTTGCAGTGCAAAAAGACGGGGAGTCCACGCCGGTCAGTCTGAAGAAGTCAAAGTAGATAGATATTTAAGGGGAGGGAGACTATGGATACAAACATTTTGCTTGAGTCTGGAACCAATGAATTGGAGATTCTGGAGTTCAAGGTGGCAGACAATTATTACGGGATCAATGTGGCGAAGATCCTGGAGATCCTGAATTACCAGCATGTGACGCCGGTACCCAATTCACATCCGTTTGTGGAAGGGATTTTTATGCCGCGTGATACCATGATTTCAGTCATCAATCTGCGGCGCTGCCTGGGTTATGAAGAAGACCCGAATATTGACGGCCTGTTTTTCATCACGAATTTCAACAGCCTCAATACGGCATTCCATGTCGATTCCGTGCTGGGGATCCATCGTGTGTCATGGGATGACATCAACACGCCGGACTCCACGATTTCTTCTGAGGACAACGGGGTTTCGACCGGTGTGATCAAGCTGGAAGACCGGCTGGTGGTTATCATCGACTTCGAGAAGATCGTGTCTAATATCAATCCGGAGACAGGGCTGAAGGTTTCTGCGCTGGAAGATTTTGAGGAGCGCGACCGTTCGAGTTCGCCGATCCTGATTGCGGAGGATTCGCCGCTTCTGTCCAAGCTGATCTGTGAATGCCTGAAGAAGGCGGGTTATACGAACCTGATCGTGAACCCCAATGGCCAGGAAGCATGGGATAAGCTGTGCGCAATGGACAATAACGGGACTGTGCTCGACGATGTGCATTGTATCGTTACGGATATTGAGATGCCGAAGATGGATGGCCACCGTCTCTGCAAGCTGGTGAAGGAAGATGATACGATGCGGAATATTCCGGTCATTATTTTCTCATCGCTGATCAATGATGATATCCGCCGGAAGGGTGAGTCCCTTGGTGCCGATGCCCAGCTGACCAAGCCTGAGATC
>CADBTO010000261.1 GCA_902797565.1 uncultured Lachnospiraceae bacterium | reverse complement strand
AGAACTGAAAAAACAAATCACGCGGATTCGGCTCGGAATCTTCCGGCTGGTGTCGGTGCGGGTGGTGGGGGTGCCCATCAATCAGGCGTATGATGTGCTTACGACAGCGGCACTGGTTGCAAACCTGCTGGTCGCGTTTGCCGGAACATATGAAAATGCGGCGGCACGGTATGGCGGGTTGTTTTCTCAGGTGGAACGGTGGACCGTGCTGGTCTTTGCCGTGGATTATGTACTGCGGCTGCTCACGGCGCGGTATGAGTATCCGCGTGGAAGCGAGCTGCATGCGCTGCGGAAGTATGTGTTTTCGTTCTGGGGGATCGTGGATCTGCTTTCGTTCCTGCCGTATTATCTCCCTGTGGTTTTTCCGGGAGGGGCGAGTGCGTTCCGGATGTTCCGTGTGGCACGGATTATGCGGCTGTTCCGGATCAATGCCTATTATGATTCGATCAATGTCATCACGGATGTCATTGTGGGACGGCGGCAGCAGCTGCTTTCGTCGGTGTTCATCATCTCTGTGCTGATGCTGGCGTCCTCGCTGTGTATGTATTCGGTGGAGCATGAGGCGCAGCCCCAGGTGTTTTCGAACGCATTTTCGGGGATCTGGTGGTCGGCGGCAACATTGCTGACGGTCGGTTACGGGGACATTTATCCGATCACGCGGCTGGGGAAGATTTTCGGGATCATCATCTCATTCCTTGGGGTCGGTGTCGTGGCGATTCCAACCGGTATTATTTCCGCGGGCTTTGTGGAGCAATATGACCGGATGAAGCGGATTGGCGAGATGGGGCTGGAGGCGGACCTTCATTTTATCAAATTGCGGCTGCACCGTGACGATCCCTGGGTGGGGAAGGAACTTGCAGAACTGGGACTGCCGCACGGAGCGATCGTCGCGGGAATCCAACGGGGCGGGGGAACGATCGTCCCGCGGGGGCAGATCCGGCTGCAGAGCGGGGATGTACTGGTCATCGGGGCAGAGCCTCTGCAATCGAAGCATGACAAGCCGATCGCGCTGAAGGAAGTGGTGCTTAAAAAGAACCACCCCTGGGTCGGGGAGAAGGTCCAGGATATCGACATTTCCCGCCAGACGCTGATTATTCTGCTGAAGCGGCGGGGGAAGAGCATGGTGCCGAAGGGGAACCTGGTGCTGATGGAGGGGGACAAGCTGGTTCTTTCGTCGCGGGGAACGCGGAGTGTGTAAACAAACTTCGATGGGAAAAGGATTATGGAAATGACGAACAGGAAGCAGATCAAGCGGCGGAAATTTAATACGACGGGCATCTGCGTTCCGTGGAAGCATTATATGGTGGATCTTTCGGAGCGGCTGGAAGTGATTCGCGAGATGATTGCGGACGGGAAGTATTTCCTGATCAACCGCGGCAGGCAGTACGGGAAGTCTACAACGCTTGCGGCGGTTTCCCGCATATTTCAGGACGAGTATGCGGTGCTGAATCTGGATTTCCAGGGATTGGGGGCGGCGAGCTTTGAAACGGAGCAGACGTTTTGCAGGAGTTTTGCCGGAAAGGTTCTGGAAAAAGAGATGTATGGAAAACTGGAACTTCCGGAGGGGATGAAGGAGGCGTTTCGGGAATTTACGACGCGGGGGGATTCAGCTTCCTCCCTTGCGGATCTGTTTGATGAGGTAGACAACGCATCGAACAGCGATGTATTTGTGGATTTTCTGGCACAGCTGCGGGAAGGTTATATTGCCAGGGATGCAGCAGAGGAACCGGCGATTCATTCGGTGGTTCTGGCAGGGGTGACGGATATCCGTTATCTGAAGCGTAAAATCCGGGATGACAGCCAGGCGGGTATGAATTCACCATGGAACATTGCTGCGCAGTTTGATCTGGACCTGTCTTTGCAGGTTGAGGGGATACAGGGGATGCTTTCGGAGTATGAGGCGGATCATCAGACAGGGATGGATGTGGCGGCCATGGCGGAGGAAATCCGGAACGTGACCGGGGGATACCCATTCCTGGTCAGCCGGATCTGCCAGATACTGGATGAGGAGATGGTGCCAGGGAGGTTCGCGGGGCTTTCGGATGCATGGACGGATTGGGGTGTGCAGGAAGCGGTGAAAAACCTCATGTATGAGAAGAATGCCTTGTTTGGGTCATTGATGTCGAAGGTGGAGAATTTCCCGGAATTGAGGAAAAAATTAAGGGAGATGCTGCTGTATGGAAGCAGATTGAGCTTTAACGTGGATGATAACGTGGCAGAGCAGCTTTTGATGTATGGTTTTATTCGAAAAGAGGGAACCTGGGCAAAAATTTCAAACAGGATATTTGAGATGCGGCTGTATCGTTATTTTGTAGATACGGATATGAACACAGAGGATGGCAGCCGGTTTTACCAGATCGCCGCAAGCCAGGCTCCTGCATTCGTGGTGGATGGGCAGCTGGATCTCCCGCTGATCTTGGAGCATTTCGTACAGGCATATGGGATCATCAATAAAGATCGGGATCGGACACGGAAATTTTTGGAGGAAGAAGCACGTGAGCGGTTCCTGCTGTATATCTCCCCGATCATCAACGGGACAGGGACATATAGTATCGAGGAACAAACGAGGGATGGGCGGCGGATGGATGTGGTGATCCATTTTTTGGGGAAGCGGTATGTGGTCGAACTGAAAATCTGGCATGGGGAGCGCTATAATGAGAAGGGGGAGGAGCAGATCAAGGGTTATCTGGACTATTTCGGACTGGACACGGGATATATGGTCAGCTTCAACTTCAATCAGAAGAAGGAGCCCGGGGTGGAACGGTGGGAGAAGGATGGAAAGGTGCTATTTGAGGCGGTAGTATGAGAAGGAAGGATCGAGTTGTCGTCGGTATGTCCGGCGGCGTGGACAGCGCGGTGGCAGCATACTTGCTGAAAACTGCGGGATATGATGTGATTGGGGTGACACTGAAGACATGGATTCCGGAAGAGGGGAAGCAGAACCGATGCTGTGAGATTGACGGGGCACGGGCGTCCTGCGATGTGCTGGGCATTCCGTACCATGTTGCAAATTGTGTGCGCGAGTTTGAGGAGCAGGTGCAGCGGAGCTTTGCGCAGGAGTATCTTGCGGGGCGTACGCCAAACCCTTGCGTGGGATGCAATCGCATGATTAAATGGAAGGGGATGCTGGATGCAGCGGATATGCTGGGGGCGGAGTTTGTGGCGACCGGGCATTATGCGCAGGTGGTACGGCTTCCAAACGGAAGATATACGGTGCAGCAGGCGGCAGATACCAAGAAAGACCAGACGTATATGCTGTATCAGCTGACCCAGGAACAGCTTTCGCGGACGATGATGCCGCTGGGCAGGCTTTCGAAAGCCGGGGCGCGCCGGATTGCAGAAGCGGCAGGCCTGCCTGTGGCGCACAAGGCGGACTCGCAGGAGATCTGTTTTATTCCGGATGGGAATTATGGTTCGTTTGTGGAAGAATATGCAGATGCGGATTACCAGGGCGAAGGGGATTTCGTGGATGGCACGGGCCTCGTATTGGGGCGGCACAAGGGGATCGTGCATTATACTGTGGGACAGCGGAAGGGGCTGGGGCTTGCCATGGGGCATCCGGTGTTTGTGAACCGGATTGATGCGCAGAAGAACCAGGTCGTGGTCGGGGAATTGGAAGACCTGTATGAGAAGGAAATCATCTGCAAAGATCTGAACTTCCTTGGTGTTTCAGATGCGGAAGCGGCGGACGGAAAACGGGTTTGGGTGAAGGTGCGTTATCATCACAGCGGGCAGTGGGCAGCGCTGTCCAACCTGGGGGACGGACGGATGAAGGTGGTCTTCGAGGAACCGGTGAAGGCGGCTGCGCCGGGACAGTCTGCCGTCTTTTATTTCAGGCCTGAAAAAACGGACAAAGATGCGGATTGGCTCGTCTTTGGAGGCGGGGTGATTTTGTGAACGGGGCGGAGGCGGGAGCCGCGGAATGAGGAGGAACAGCAGGATGGATATGGCGGCGATTGTCGGCCTGGTTGATGCGGCAGCAGAACCGGAAGAAGGAGACAGCGAGGGCATTGTGCTGGCCGATGTGATCGATACGGTTGAGGCAGCGTATCTGAATGTGATCGACAAGGCGCTCCAGCTGACGAAAGTATTCCATCCGCTTTCTGAGATGGGAAAAGACCGGCTGGCTGTGGCGCTTCGTTATAGTGACCAGTACGAGGAGAAGTACCGTTCGCCGGTGTCGATCAATTTCAACAGCCATTATGTTACAATTATAGGTATTCAGGGGACGAAGATCAAGTATTTGGAATCCCTGTCGCCGCATTCGGACGGAATTATGTATGGGGACCTTTCTCTGATGTACCGGGATAACGCGGAGCTCAGCTGGTATCAGGAATTTACGCCGGAGCAGATCGGGGAAATGAGCACGCGGACGCAGCAGAAAGATGGCAAGCTTGAGGAGAAGGGGACACAGCGCAATGAGAACAGCAAGCAGATGCGGACGGTTACGCTGGATGTTACGGCGCAGAAGCATATTGACGCGATGAAGAACGTGGACAGCAAGCAGTTCCCCGGACAGAAGCTGGCAGGGGAAGGCGCGGAGCCAACCGTCACGGAGCAGCTGCATGTGCCGAAGGAGATGGTTGCGTAGCCTGCAGAAAACTTGAAATATGTGGGAAAAAGACACCGGACGGGATCCAAAAGGGGACTGTCCGGTGTTTTTTATCGCACGGGGTGCGCAGAGAAAGATCTCGGCAAAGCTGGGCGCACCCCGCAAGGAAAGTTCCCAAGTTCCCGGCAGAGCCGGATGTTATCCGAATAAAAGGATTATTCGAATTGATAGGGATTGGTTTAATAGATCTATCCTGTCTGATGTTACAAAAATATAATTGTGTTGCGTCATATATTGTTGAGAGTGACAAAAAGATGTTCCGGGGCTTGTTTTTTCTTTGTAATCCGGTAGGATACAGCTGTTGCGAATCAATAGGCATTCCAGTTTATGACAGGAGGATGGATGATGGCACGTAGAGGGGAGAATATCTACAAACGAAAGGACGGGCGCTGGGAGGGACGTTTTATCAAAGGGCGGAGTGCTTCCAGGATTTGTTATGGATATGTATATGGAAGGAGTTACAGTGAGGCATACGGCAAGCGGCTTTTGGCGAAGAACCGGTGGGAAGCGGGAATATTGCGGGAGAGGCAGGAAGCATGCCTGCTCCGGACGATTTCCAAAAGATGGCTGGCAGATACTGCCCCGACATTGAAGGAATCCACGGTGTCCAAATATGGGGATTATCTGGAATGGTATATTTTACCACGGTTTGGGGAAATGGATATTTCAATGATTGAAAACACAGACATTGCGGAGTTCTGCAGGGCACTGGTGGTTTCAGGCGGCAGGCAGGAACAGGGGCTTGCTTCTAAAACAGTGCAGGAAGTCCTGCGGATCCTGATATCCCTGAAGCGTTATGCCAGGGAGCTGGGATACGAGGCAGGATACCAGCAGGACTGCGTTTTCGTGAAGCGGAGGAAAGCGCCAGTCCGTGTTTTCAGCCAGACGGAATATGAGAAGCTCTTGTTTTATATCCGTGAGCAGCCATCCCGTTTTGTGGAAGGGGTTTTGTTATGCCTGTATACGGGCCTTCGGGTGGGGGAACTTTGTGCATTATCCTGCGATGATTTTGACCTGCCGGGGAAGCAGCTGCAAGTCGAGCGGACGCTCCAGAGGATACGGACGGCCCGGGGACAGCACGGAGAAGATTCCGGCAGGAAGACCCGGATCGTATTGACGCCTCCGAAAAGCCCTTGTTCAATCCGCACTATTCCGCTTCCGGCAAAGCTTGTCAATCGGCTGGAGGGGCGTCTGGTTTCCGGGACGGTATTTCTCACGGGAAAAGAAGGTATCTATATGGAGCCGCGGAACGTCCAATACCGTTTCAAGCGTTTTCTGGAGCGGGCCGGGATTCCTCCGGCGAACTTCCACGCACTCCGCCACACCTTTGCAACCCGCTGTATGGAAGCAGGATTTGATCCGAAGTGCCTGAGCGAAATCCTGGGTCACAGCAACGTGAGTACCACGCTGGAACGTTATGTCCATCCGACCATGCAGCAGAAAGCCGTGCAGATTGAGAAGCTGGAGTAGGGGGAGCGAAGTGTGCCTGAGGTATGGAAAGTGCTTGATTTTCCGTGCGCGGCGTGGTATCATGGGGGATGAGGCGAATGCCGAATTTAGTGAGAATTGTACTGCGAACTTGGAGAAGCCGAAGGCTGAGCCTAGGGAGCAAGTAAAGGAGTTCT
>CADBTO010000260.1 GCA_902797565.1 uncultured Lachnospiraceae bacterium | reverse complement strand
TTCCCCTTGCTTTTTCAAGCATCCTCTGATATGCTTCTTGAAATGGAACAATCTCCTGCACATCGCCAAAAAGCGTGCAGAAGCGCTCATAAATCCCGATTCCTTCGTAGTCCAGATCCCCGAAATAATAGATCTGGTTCCCAGACCTGCGCATATATGGTTCTGCGGCAAACGCAAAATCCTGAAAGCTTCGATAGATTGCCTTCCCTGCTCCATAGATCAGCGTACCAAACTGCTTTCCGAAAATCTTCCTCCGCGCGTCCGGGGACTCCATAAGGAATTTGCGCATACTGTAAAACGTGTCTTTGTTTTCAATAATCAAAAGGTTTTGCGGCGTATCACGATCATGGCAATAATACGCCAGCGGCTCAGACGTATCATAAAACCCCAACCGCTCAAGATCCACGCCGCAGCGTTTCAGAATTTTCTTCCCCTGCTCTTGCCGAAGGAATTTCTCCCTGCCCCAGATCTCAAAACTCCGCTCGTTCATCGAGATTTTTCCTGCACCTGGCACGCCGCAATCCGCCCGCAGATACAAGTCCAGCTTCCGGATCCATTTTCGGTCTTTTTCGTATTGATCCAGATGCTTCAGATAATAGTCTATGGAAATGGCGGGACAGAGGCTGTATTCGAGCTCTTCTTCCAAAGCTGTGTAATCCGTTTCTTCCTCCAGAATCCAATACGCTCGATATAACGCCGGTTTCTTCCCATTGGTTCCGGACGCCACCACCGGCTTCCATTTCTGCTGTTCCACCCGGCCATAAATATACTGCACCAGTTCCTGATAGGAAAGCCCCGGATTTTTCTGTTGGATCTGTTCTAACGTTATCTTCTTCATCGCAGATTTCCCCAATTCCTTATGCTATGGGATTTCATCATAGATCCAGAAACAGCCCATAAACGGATTTCTCGACAAGTCGGAACACGCAGTGTCTATCAGCTTAAAATAGAAACATAACATACATGATTCGCTGCGTCAATCATCGCATCTTGTTAATAGCCGCACTATTACTCCGATACGCCTAGCCATATTGCGCAAACTATCAAGTGACTCGCGTACATTTCTGTGATAAAATGAAAAGAGATAACGAATTCGTTTGATCGTAAAATGTGAAAAGAAGAAATATGCTGCGATCTGGAATGGTCGCCGGGGGGATACGATGAAGACAAAAAAAATCGGCATCGGCTATGAAAACTACAAAGAGTTCGTGGACGAGAACCTCTATTATGTGGACAAGACCCTGATCATCCGGGATCTTTTGGAAAAAGGCGGCAAGGTGAACCTCTTCACACGCCCCAGACGTTTTGGGAAGACGCTTGCGCTCTCCACAGTCCGGACGTTCTTTGAAGCGGAATACGACCGGGACGGGAATCCCATCGAAAAGCAGCATTATTTCGAAGGCAAGAAGATCATGGATGCCGGGGAGGACGTCCTCTCAAAAATGGGGAAGTACCCCGTGATCAAGCTTTCACTGAAATCTGCCAAGCAGCCGAACTTCCAGACTGCGTTCCTGAAGCTTCGGGAGGAGATCCTCTGGGAATACAGCCGGCACGCGTACCTCGCACACTCAGACAAGCTTGACGAAAATTCCAGAAAGCGCTTTGACAGCTTTTATTTTGATGACGTCGACTGGACCGCTTCTGGAATCCCCTTTTCTGACCGCGAGGGCAGGAAAGCTGCGCTGAGTCAAGAGGTCGGACGGTACGCCACCTCGCTGAAAACACTCTCCGAGTGCCTCCAGCAGTACCACGGCCAAAATGTCATCCTGCTTCTGGATGAATACGATGTCCCTCTGGAAAACGCATTTTTTTCCGGCTTCTACCCGGAGATGGTGGGATTCATCCGCTCACTCTTCGAGTCCGCGCTGAAGACCAATGATACCCTGGAGTTCGCCATGGTCACAGGCTGCCTGCGTATCAGCAGGGAGAGCATCTTTACGGGGCTGAATCATCTGAACATCTGTTCCATCCGGACAGATTCGTTTGATGAATATTTCGGATTCACGCAGGAAGAAACAGAAGGCATGCTGAACCATTACGGCCTGTCCAGCAAAGTGGAGGAAGTACGGAAGTGGTACGACGGCTACTTCTTCGGCCAGGCAGAAGTATACAATCCCTGGAGCGTATGCAAGTATGTGTATGACCATCGCAGTAATCCAGGACGGTTACCGGAACCTTACTGGGCGAACACGTCCTCAAACCAGATCATCAAGGATTTTGTCTTCCAGGCCGATGAAGACCAGAAACAGACGCTGGCACGGCTCATTGATGGCGGAACGATCGAGCGGCCGGTGCATGAAGATATGACCTACGACGAGATTGACAAAAGCGAAGACAACCTTTGGAACTTCCTGTATTTTACAGGTTATATGAAGAAGGTTTCGGAACGGGCAAACGATAACGATATCCTGGTAACCATGTGCATCCCGAATATCGAAGTCCGCACCATCTACAAAAACCACATCGTAAACTGGTTTAATCAAACAGTGCGCGACACCTTTGACAAAAAGCCCCTGTACGAGGCAATCCGCACACAGGACGCAGACGGAATCGCGCGGATAGTGACCGGGCTGCTGAAGCAGATGATCAGCACCTTTGATGGCTCGGAAAGCTTCTACCATGGCTTTTTCCTTGCCCTGGTCCATGGGATGCCGGATTATGCCCCCCGCTCGAACCGGGAAGCCGGAAACGGACGTCCGGACATCATCCTCTACCCCGAAACTCCGGAAGACCCGGCCTATATTTTCGAGCTGAAAGCGCGGAAGAAGTTCAACGAGATGAAAGGCGGCGTGGAAGAAGCGCTCACACAGATTTCGGAACAGAATTACGCGGAAGGCGTGCTGGAAGACGGGTATGCAGGGTCTGTGGCGTTTGGGCTAAAAAAAAAAAAAAAGAGTTGTATTGCCAGATTATTCGAGAAAAGTGATATATAAAAACAGTCCTCAAAAAAGCTGGTGGATTCTCTACTCCACCAGCTCCCCCTGAAGCAGCGTCCTTGCTGCGTCTAAAATCTTGTCTACAGGCTGCCCCGTATACCGTGCAATATCCAGAAGGTCATTCCTTCCATCCGCATATGCAATGAAATCCACCAGCGCCTTCACGCTGGCCACGCTGCCCTTCTGGCT
>CADBTO010000259.1 GCA_902797565.1 uncultured Lachnospiraceae bacterium | reverse complement strand
CACTGTGACTCCGTGAGGATGCGTCGCTTCGCTCCGAACCTCACTACGTCCGACGGTACAGCGCACAGTCGGAGTTTGGTCTTAGAACTCCTTTGTGTGCGCATTATGCTCCGGCAGTGCGCAGCAGCTAGAGTTTATTGCAAATCCTCATGCCACGCCTGAAGCGAGCGCTGCTCCCCGTTGCCGCGCTCCTTGATGCAGGCGATGCCTTCTGCTGCCGCTTTCGCCGCCGCGATCGTGGTAATATAGGGGATGCGGTGGCGGATGGCGTTCTTCCGCAGATAGCTGTCGTCTACCGCACGATCCTTCCCGATCGGCGAATTGATAACCAGCGAGATGTCTCCGTTCGTCATCAGATCCAGGATGTTCGGCCGGCCCTCACTCCGCTTGTTCACCCGCTCCGCCTGTGTCCCGGAAGCAATGATCGTCTCATAGGTGTTCCCGGTTGCCAGGATCCGGAAGCCCGCTCCTGCAAAAAGCTTCGCCACTTCCGGCGCTTCCGGACGGTCCTTTTCATTCACAGAGATCAATACCGTGCCCTCAAGCGGCAGCGCCATGCCCGCCGCTTCCTGCGCCTTGTAATACGCCTCACCGGCCTTCGACGCAATCCCCAGCACCTCGCCGGTGGAGCGCATCTCCGGCCCCAGCACCGGATCCACCTCCTGGAACATATTGAACGGGAAGACCGCCTCTTTCACACCATAATACGGAATCTGCTTCTCCGGCATATCCGCCACAGGCGACTTGCGCTTCGTCAGGTCCGACGTAATGATATCAACCGCCAGCGGCACCATCCGGATCCCGCAGACCTTTGAAACCAGCGGCACCGTCCGCGACGCGCGGGGATTCGCTTCGAGCACGTACACCTTGTCGTTTTCAATCGCGTACTGCATATTCATCAGACCGACAACGTGCATCTCCTCCGCAATACGCCGCGTGTAATCCTTAATCGTTGCCAGATGTTCCGGACTGATGTGCTTGGACGGAATAATGCACGCTGAGTCTCCGGAATGGATTCCTGCAAGCTCGATATGCTCCATCACTGCCGGAACATAAGCCGTCACCCCGTCACTGATTGCGTCTGCTTCACATTCCAGCGCATGATTCAGGAAACGGTCGATCAGGATCGGGCGGTCAGGCGTCACGCCAACTGCCGCACGCATATAGTCTTCCATACTGCTGTCATCGTACACCACTTCCATACCACGCCCACCCAGAACATAGGACGGACGCACCATGACCGGATATCCGATTTTTCCGGCAATCTGTATCGCCTCTTCCACGGTTGTTGCCATACCAGACTCAGGCATTGGCACACCCAATTTCTCCATCATCCCGCGGAACAGATCCCGGTCTTCCGCCATATCAATGACTTCCGGCTGCGTCCCCAGAATCCGGACGCCATTCTCCTTGAGCGCCCCCGCAAGGTTCAGCGGCGTCTGCCCGCCAAACTGGGCAATCACGCCCACCGGCTTTTCTTTATTATATATAGAAAGAACGTCTTCGAGCGTCAACGGCTCAAAGTACAGCTTGTCGGATGTATCATAATCCGTTGATACCGTCTCAGGATTGCAGTTGACGATAATCGTCTCAAAGCCCAGCTCCCGCAAGGACTTCGCCGCATGGACACAGCAGTAGTCAAACTCAATGCCCTGCCCAATCCGGTTCGGCCCGCCGCCAAGGATCATCACCTTCGGCCGATCCTCCGATACCGGATTCTTGTCCGGCGCATTGTATGTGGAATAATAATACGCGCTGTCCTCTGTCCCGCTGACATGCACGCCTTCCCATGCTTCCTCGATCCCCAGTTCCAGCCTGCGGCTGCGGATCTCCTGCTCCGGAACTTCCAGCAGCTCGCTCAGGTATTTATCCGAAAAACCATCTTTTTTCGCTTTTTCGAGCATCTCATCCGAAGGCAGGCTGCCCTTGCCCTGCAGCAGCTGTTCTTCGAACTCCACCAACTCCTGCATCTGCTCCACAAAATACGCCTTCACCTGGGTCAGTTCGAAGATCTGCTCTTTCGTAATGCCCCGGCGAAGCGCCTCATACATCAGGAAATGCCGCTCACTGCTTGCTTCCTTGAGCAGGCGCAGCAGTTCCTCTGTGGGCATCTCATGGAAATTCTTCACAAAGCCCAGTCCATAGCGGTCTTTTTCCAGCGAACGGATTGCCTTCTGGAACGCTTCTTTATAGGTCTTACCAATGCTCATGACCTCGCCGACGGCACGCATCTGTGTCCCAAGCTTGTCATTCACACCCTTGAACTTTTCAAACGCCCAACGCGCGAACTTCACAACCACATAGTCCCCGTCCGGCACATAATTCTTCAGATTTCCATACTTCCCGCAAGGCAGCTCTTCCAGCGTCAACCCTGTTGCAAGCTTCGCAGACACAAGCGCGATCGGGAAGCCGGTCGCCTTGGAAGCCAGCGCCGAAGAACGGGATGTACGCGGATTGATTTCAATGACGATCACCCGGCCGGACTTCGGGTCATGGGCAAACTGCACGTTCGTCCCTCCGATTACCCCGATATGTTCGACAATCCGGTACGCCTGCCGCTGCAGTTCCTGCTGCAGTTCCTCGTCAATCGTCAGCATCGGAGCCGTGCAGAAGGAATCCCCGGTATGGACGCCCACAGGATCCACATTTTCAATGAAGCAGACCGTGATCATATTGTTGTCCTTATCCCGGACCACCTCAAGCT
>CADBTO010000258.1 GCA_902797565.1 uncultured Lachnospiraceae bacterium | reverse complement strand
GATTGCAATATCTCCCAGGCCGCCTCCGCCGACCACGCCCGCCATCGCGGAATATCCCAGAATCGTCCCCAGTGAGATCGTGACCCCGACCAGCAGGCTGGTCCTTGCCTCCCCGATCAGCACCTTACAGATAATCGTGCCCTTTCCAGCGCCCATGCTCTGCGCCGCCTCAATGACACCGTGATCCACTTCTTTCAGGGAGCCTTCTACCAGCCGCGCGATGAACGGGGCCGCTGCCACAGTCAGGGGCACAATCGTGCCTGCCGTCCCGTAGCTCTGGCCCACCAGCAGCTTCGTGAACGGGATCAGCATAATCAACAGAATCAGGAACGGCACGCTCCGAAACAGATTGACCACGATATCAATCGTTTTGTACACCAGTGGATGCGGGCAGATTCCATCTTTGTCCGTGACGGTCAGAATGATGCCCAGCGGCATCCCCAGGAGATACCCCAGTGCCGTCGCGGCCGAAACCATCACCAGCGTATCCTGCAATCCCTGTATCAATAGCTGTATGACTGCACGATAATTCTCCATCTCGCAAACTCCTTTATGCCACCTCTGCCAATCCAGACAATTCCTTCTCTCTCTGCCTTTGTACAATCAGCCGCTTCGCGGCAGCCGTCTTCGGCGCAGCAAATACCTCTGCCACTGCACCCATTTCCACAATCTGTCCCTTTTCCAGGACTGCAACAGATCCGCAGATTTCCTCGATCACCCGCATTTCGTGCGTGATCAGGACGATCGTGATCCCATATTCCCGGTTGATTCGGGACAGAAGCTTCAGGATCGTTCCGGTCGTTTCCGGGTCCAGCGCACTGGTTGCTTCATCACACAGGATGACTTTCGGCCTTGCCGCAATTGCCCGCGCGATCGCAACACGCTGCCTCTGCCCGCCGGAAAGCTGTGCCGGATATGCCTTTGCTTTTTCCTCAAGCCCCACCGTCCGATGGAAATCCAGCGCCTGCTCCCTTGCCTGCTTTTTCCGAAGCCCGGCGATTTCCAGCGGGAAACTGACATTATCCAGCACAGACCGCTGCATCAGAAGGTTATAGCCCTGGAAGATCATGCTGATCTTCCGCCGCTCCTGTTCCAGTTCCCTGTCTTTCAGTTTTGTCAGGCACTTTCCATCCACCCAGACTTCCCCGGAGTCCGGCCGTTCCAGAAGGTTCAGGCATCGTACCAATGTACTCTTCCCCGCCCCGGAAAGCCCGATGACCCCGAAGATCTCCCCGCGTGCTACCGAAAAACTGATGTCCCGCACAGCATGGACTTCCTGCTCCGGCAGTGAAAACGTTTTTACCAAATGCTCTACCCGTATCATTATTTAAGAACTCCTTTGTGTGCTTATCAACACTCGTTACTGCGGCAGCATACGCCAGGCAAGCTGGTGTATGCCACCGCATCTGTGGCATGGTACGAACCTTCGCTCTGCTCAGGGTCGCACCTTTGCCTGACGTTCAACGCACAGTCGGAGTTTGGTTTTTCAGAACTCCTTTGTGTGCTTGATTTTAAAAACTCACCCTTCAAATGAAACCACTGCACCATCATAGGTATCCTGGATGAACTTCTTGATTTCATCCGATTTCAGCACCTTGACCAGTGCCTGGATCCCTTCATTTTTCTCGCTGCCTTCTTTCACGGCAATGATGTTCACATAGGTTTCCGCCGCCTCAGAATCGCTGGTCTCATACGCGATCGCGTCCTTTCCGACAGAGAAGCCTGCTTCCAGCGCGTAGTTCCCATTCAGCACCACCAGTGCCACTTCATCCTTGACCCGCGCCACCTGCGCAGCTTCCAGCTCCTGGAACTTGATTTCCAGCGGATTTTCCGCAATATCCAATACCGTTGCCGTCAGTCCCGCTCCATCCTTCAACTTAATGATACCATTCGCCTCTAAAAGAAGCAACGCCCGCGCTTCATTCGTCGTATCATTGGGCACGGCGATCGTATCGCCTTTTTCCAGATCCTTGATTGCAGAACGTGTCCCCGGATAAATCCCGAACGGCTCATAATGGATCCCGCCTGCGTTTACAATGTGCGTACCGTTCTCCTTGTTGAAATCATCCAGATAAGGCACGTGCTGGAAATAATTTGCGTCAAACTCGCCGCTCTCCACGACCAGGTTCGGCTGGACATAATCCTCAAACTCCGTAACCTCCAGTTCCCATCCTTCTGCCTTCAAAAGCTCCGCCGCTTTCGCAAGAATCTCCGCATGGGGCACCGGAGACGCCGCAACCTTGATTGTTCCCTTTTCCTCTGCCGCCTCAGCAGAACCTTCTGTACCAGCAGCCGCGCCGCCTTCCACCACGAGGCTTTCCTCGTAATCCTTGCCATAAGTGTCCACAAGGGTCGCTTCATAATCCTTGTGGAAGAACTGCTCCGAACCAAGCCCCTTGATTTCCTCATTGATCCAGTCCAGCAGCGTTTCATTCCCTTTGCTCACTGCCGGCGCAATCGTGTCCTGGCTGCCAAGTGTTGGAATTCCCACTGTATAACCCTTGTTCTGCAGCGCGAATGCAATAACCTCTGTGTTGTCATTCGCCCATGCCACGCCATTCCCGTTTTCCAGAGCATTCTTCGCATTTGCGTAGGTATCATATTTCTGCAGCTTGATCTGCGGATGATTTTCCGCCAGATAGGTCTCTGCCGTTGTCCCGGAAATGACGATCACTTCCTCATCCTTCCCGATCTGGGAAAGGTCTTCGATCACATTACTGTCCGGAGACACAACGCCAAGCGCCACGTTCATATACGGAAGCGCGAAATCCACCTTCTCCGCACGTTCCTCTGTCACAGTAAAGTTTGCCAGAACGATGTCCACCTTCCCGGTTTCCAGATATTCCACACGGTTCGCCGCTTCTGTGGAAACGTAATTGATCTTTACGCCCAGATCCTTGCCGATCCGCTCCGCGAAATACACGTCATAACCCTGGTAATCCCCGTTCTCATCCACATAGCCAAACGGATTCTTGTCCGAAAAAACGCCGATATTGATCGTTCCGCTCTCCTTAATCTCATCGAGCGTCCGATAGACCGCCTTGCTGTTCTCCGTTGCCGCCTCGTTCTTCCCTGCTTTCTCTTTCGTGTTGCTCGAACCTGTTTCGCCGCAAGCTGCCAGCGTAAACACCACTGCAAGCAGAAGCAGCGATGCAAACAACGTCCCCGCTTGTTTTTTTATCCAATTTCCGAACCAATTTCCACTTTCTTTTTTTCGTTTCATATCTTCCACACTTCCTTTCATATGCTTCTGTCAATTATTTTTGTCAATCGCATCTGCCAAACGCTTCTGTCAAACGCTTCTGTCAATCGCATCTGCCAATTCCCGGCTCCTATCCCACAGCCTGCTTTGCTTCCATCCGCTTCGCCAGCCGGCTGACCGGTGCGCAAACGGCAAAATACAGGAAGAAGATGACCAGGTACAATCCAAATGCGGCATTCGGGCTGCTCATCCGGTTCGCCTCGATGATCTGCTGCGCCACCTTGAGCACTTCCACCACCCCGATCATCAGAACCAGGCTGGTCGTCTTGACCATCCGTGTCACCAGATTGATCGCCAGCGGCAGAAGCCTACGCGCTGCCTGCGGCAGAATCACATAACGGCTCGCCTGCCATTCGGACAGCCCCAGCGCCGCCGCGGCTTCATACTGCCCCTTTGGGATGCTCGTGATCGCCCCCCGGACCAGGTCGCTCATTTCCGCCGTTCCCCATAAGGAAAAAACGATGATGGACGCCGCCTCGCCCGAAATTTCCCAGCCAAACGTCCGCGACGTTCCGAAGTAGACCAAAAAGAGCAGCACCAGCTGGGGCATAATACGGATGACTTCCAGATAAATCCACATCCCTGCCTGCATTAGGCGATTGCCTCTCTGCCATAATACACCGAGCAACGTGCCCAGCACCAAGCTGATCGCCACGGAACAGATGCTGATCCGCAGCGCAACCCACAGCCCGCCGAGGAGCCGCAGGAGATTCTTTCCTTTCAGAAGAACGTCAAGCCCCAAATCCAGCATAATACAGCCTCCTTTCCAGCAGCGCGTCAGGCTCCGAATCCAGCATATCGCAGCCTCTTTTCAAGCATTCCGCCCAGGATGGATACCGGCAGCAAGATCAACAGATAGAACACCACCAGCAGGAACAGGCTTTCCGTTGTATCATAGTACAGTCCGATCAGGTCTTTTGCCGTAAACATCAGATCCATCAGGCTGACTGCGGAAAACACGCTGGTTTCCTTCAAGAGGAAAATGACATTTGCCACAAAGGCCGGTGCACTAATGGCCACCGCCTGAGGCAAAATCACATAACGCAGCGTCTGCCAGCGTCCCAGCCCAAGGCTGCTCGCCGCTTCCTCCTGCCCTTTCCCCACTGCTTCAATCCCGCTGCGGAACGCCTCCGCCATATAGCTTCCGCCCAGGAATGCCAGCCCGGCAATCCCGCAGATTTCCGGTTTGGTCTGGATCCCGATCTTCGGAAGCCCATAATAGATGAAAAACAGCTGCACCAGAAGCGGCGTGTTCCGACTCAGCTCAATATAGCCTGCTGCAATCTGCCGCAGCACCGGAACCCTGTAGAAACGGATCGCCTCGCACGCCAGCCCCACCAGGAATGCTCCCGCAATCCCCGCGAAACCCGTCCGCACGGTCAATATCGCCGCACTTTGATACAAAGGCAGGTTTTCGATGATAAACGCCCAGTTCATACTGCCGCCTCCTTCTTTTGCCCTTTCCTCTGGATGCGTCCTGTCCATCAAGAGGATGGTTGAGATTATGCCATAAGGATCATGCGTTGTCCAATATGCTTTTTTTTGAATTGGTTATCAAAAAAATTGAGGACATAGATATAAAAAAGGCTACAGGCAT
>CADBTO010000257.1 GCA_902797565.1 uncultured Lachnospiraceae bacterium | reverse complement strand
TTTGATCCGTCGTGACACTTCCGATATTCTTGAAGGTCTTGTTCTTTAGGTTAATGTTCTTCATCAGGATATAATGTGCCTTCAGAGTTGTTTTGTTTTTTCCGATATTTTCGAGCTGCTTTGCGGTCTTGATTTGGTAAGGACTTTTCTTCGTCCCTTTACCGCCTGCGAAAAGTTTTGACGCGGCAGCTGCCGCCTCTGTGCTTTCTGAGGGTATTATGCTGGATATTGATCCGGGAAGGGCAGATCCTCCTGCTGCCAGAGAGAGCGCAAGCGCAATTGCCAGCCCGGTTTTCAGCCATTGGTTTTTCATGCGTTTCAATCCTCCTATCTGTTAGGATAATCTAACTATTAGTTACGCCTAACAAACTAACACTTTTTTCTGAGGATGTCAAGTGGGGGAGGGCAGCATTTTTCCGGGTTTTATGAATATTCACCAAAAATCGTTCGTCCATTTTAGATATTCTGTTCTATAACGGTTTTTCGCGATTTTTGGTATAATGATAACAGTTTGGCGATCAAGCATAGGCTGGAGGGCGATTGGATATGGAAGCGAAGCAGCGTGCGCGGCGGGAGCAGTTTGATGATGTGTTTGACATTTTTTCGATGCTGGTAGGCGGGAATTATGTCACGATCTATGATATTAAAGACAAGATGACACGGTTTTCGCCGTCCATTGTGGAGATGGTGGGGCTGCCGGGAGAATATATCGATGACGGCGTATATGATTGGCTGGAATATGTGCATCCTGAGGATCGGGAGATTTACGAGAGGACGATGGAGGAGATGTTTGCCCTGCATCGGAAAAGTTATGATGTGACCTACCGTGTGCGCCTGAAAAGTGGGATTTATACGTCGTTCCGCATGATTGGCGGCGTGATCCGGGATATGGATGGGAATCCCAGCATTATTGGCGGGATGATGATCAATGCCGGGATTGTTTCGACGGTGGATCGTGTGACAGGGTTACAGAATGCGGCACGTTTTTTTGATAATGTGGGGAAAATTGTCGCAGACAGGAATGGGATGTCGGAGCCGGTTTTGACTGTGCTGCTCTTTGGTTTTGGCCGTTTGTCGCATATCAATGAGATCTATGGTTACGGATACGGCAGCCGTCTGCTCAAGAAAGTCGGGAAAATCGTGCGGGAAGAGGCAGGAGATGCCCGGTTTGTCTACCGGATGGATGGGTCTAAATTTGCGATTGTTTCCGGGAAGAACGCGGGTGAAGCGGGTGAGATGTACGAGCGGATCCGGCGCAGGCTGCGTGACGGCATTGAGCAGCAGGACAGCATCCACAACCTTGTAACTTATGGAGGGGTCATCGAATTACGGGACAATGCATTGGGGGAGCGGACGATTTATGACTGTCTGCTTTATGCCTGCAATGAGTCACGCACCTATCGACGTGGTGATTTAGTAGTCTATGATGGTAGTCATCTGGAAGACCCTGGTTTATCCGGCAGTATTGCCACAATTGGTGCGGTACGAGAGAGCATAGGAAATGATTATGAGGGTTTCTTCCTATTATATCAGCCCATTTTCCAGCCTGGCAGCAATATCCCGATTGGCGCGGAAGCATTGCTGCGTTGGCGATCGCCGGAAGGAAGGGTCGTGCTGCCGATGGATTTCCTGCCGGAGATAGAAAATGATGTGGCATACCGGAATCTGGGTTATTGGATTATCCGGCATGCCCTTTTGGATAGTTCGAAGTTCCTAAAGCAGAACCCTTCGTTTTTCCTTTCATTGAATGTTTCACCGAGCCAGATCAGTGATGCGTATTTTGCGGACAACGTGGCAGATCTGGCATCGGATGCGCAGTTTCCTTTGGAAAACCTGTCCTTCGAACTGACGCGGGAATGCCGTTTTCTGCAGGATCTGGAAACGATCCGGAATTTCGTGGCGGCATTGCGCCGGAAGGACATCCGGATTGGCATTGACGATTTTGCCCGTGGCAATGCCTGGATCAAGACGTTTGACGAGGTTTCAGCGGATTATGTGAAATTCAGCAGGGAGCTGGCGGTGGAGCTGGAAGAGAGCGAAAAAGAGCAGAAGATTGTGCGGCATCTGTCGGAACTGGTGGATGATTGTGGGGCAAAGGTTTTTGTCAAAGGCGTGGAGACTGAAGGGATGCTTGGTATCCTGGAAGGGCTGCCGATTACAGGGTTACAGGGGTTCTTTTTTTCGAAGCCCGTGTATTATGATGAGATACTGGAGATGCAATAATTATGCTACAGAAAACGTTCATTACCCAGAGCAGCGACGAGCTTCTGGATTATATGCTGGAAATCAGGGAACTTCCGGAATACAGGCGTTCTGCGAACCGCATTGTCCTGTTCAGTGACCAGGATAATGGCCGCAGTCATTTATTGGATCGTGTGCAGCGGATTGAGAGCGTGCTGCCGTATGTGAAGGTGGCCGGAATTACGATGCCGAAGGCAAATATGTTGTCAGAATTTGGCACAGGTTTTCTGGGAGCAGGGTATTCCTTTCTGATGCTGGAGCGGTCCAAAGTTGAAGTCTATGCCTACGACTGTACGAAGATTTCCACGACGGAGGCGGGGAAGCTGTTTCGGAGGGAAATCCATTATAAAGAACATATTGCCGGAGTTATGGTTTTTTCTGCAGGTGTAGAGAAAGAGATTGACCGTTTCATTTCTACGGTGGCAGATGGAGACCGTTCGGATATCCCGATATTCGGGGCACAGGCAGGTGCGACGGGGGAAGCCCTGATCTGCTGTTCAGAGCTGGACGGTGTTATCAGCGACCGTGCGGTCGTTGCTGTTGTCTTTTCCGGGCGCGGATTACATTTGTATTATAATTATGACATGGGCTGGCAGGCAATTGGCAAGAAGATGTATATCACAGAGACAGAGGGCAGTTATTGTATCAAGTCCATTGACGGGAAGCCAGCGGTTTCGATTTACCAGAACTATCTGGGTGTGGAACCGGATGCCTTTTTTGTGGATAATGTCCGTGAATTTCCGTTGATCACGAATCGGGGTGATCGAAAGGTGGTGCGGACGCCTTCCGGTTATGATGAAAAAGGGAACGTCCATTTTATTGCCCGTGTTAACGAGGGAGATGCGGTGCAGCTTTCTTACGGAAATCCACGCCGCCTTTTGGAGGAAACAAAGCTTTACGCGGATTCGATGCGATCGTTTCGTCCGCAGGCATTGTTCCTGCTGGTCTGCGAGAATCGCGTCCGCTTTCTGGGAGACCTGGCGGCATCGGATATTCAGGCGTATCGCAGCTTTATGCCACAGATGGCTTGGGTCCGTGGCTTTGCTGCGGTCTGTATGGATCAGTTCGGTGGTGGGATTGTCAATTCGGCAATTATCTCTGTTGGATTCCGTGAAGGTGCGCCGCGCAGTGGGGAAATATCCCAGTCCTCTGTGGTGATACCGGACAAAACTCCGCAAGGTGCAATTCCTTTGGACCAGCGGCTTGCGATGTTCCTGGAGCGGACGACGCATGAGCTGGAAGAGATGGCAGTAGCGGCAGAGGCTGCCAGTACGGCAAAGTCTGAGTTTCTGTCACAGATGTCCCATGAAATTCGGACACCCATCAACGCAGTTATAGGCATGAACGAGATGATCCTGCGGGAAACGGACAAGGAGAGCGTTTCAGAATATGCGGAAAACGCGCGGGTGGCGGGGATGAACCTGCTCAGCATCATCAACGATATTTTGGACTTCTCAAAGATTGAGGCGGGCAAGATGGAGATCGTGCCCTATGAGTATGAACTGGCGTCGCTTGTGAATGATCTTGTGAACCTGATCCAGCTTCGTGCAGATGAGAAGGGTCTGGTTGTCCATGTGCGTGTTAATCCGGATACACCGCATTTGCTTTTTGGTGATGAGAACCGGGTAAAACAGATTATTACCAATTTACTGACCAATGCGGTAAAATACACAGAAAAGGGCACGATTGAACTGTTCGTGGATTTTGAAAAGCGTTCCGGACAAGAGGCACTGCTCCAGGTGGCAGTGAAGGATACGGGGATCGGGATTCGGCAGGGAAATTTGCAGAAGCTGTTTGACGCGTTTGAGCGGATTGATCAGGAACGGGCGCGGAAGATCGAAGGCACCGGACTGGGTATAAACATCACACAGAGGCTTTTGAATCTGATGGGTAGTACGCTACAGGTGGAAAGTACCTATGGCGAGGGGTCAACCTTCTCGTTTGAGCTGCCGCAGAAGGTATCGGATTGGAGCGGGATTGGAGAATTCCACGAAGCTGTAAAAAAGGTGCAAAGCCGACGGGCGGAGCGTAAGGAACAGTTTGTTGCGCAAAATGCCCGGATCCTTGTGGTGGATGATGCGCCAATGAATCTTGCTGTGATATCAGGTCTTTTGAAACGCACGAAGATTGTCGTCGATACGGCAGAGAGCGGTGCGAAATGCCTGGAATTGTTTGGAAAGAAACATTATGATCTGGTATTTTTGGATCATATGATGCCGGAGATGGATGGGCTTGAGACGCTTGCAAAGCTTCGGGAGCTTTATGGGGATGGCCTGTGCGGCGTAGCCGTGATTTCTCTTACTGCGAATGCGGTTTCCGGAGCGCGTGAACTGTATTTGGAAGCCGGTTTCACAGACTATTTATCGAAGCCTGTGTTAGCGGGGGACCTGGAGGATATGCTGTTGAAGCATCTGCCGTTGGACAAGGTGGCATATACAGAGGGAGGCATCGAGAAAGAAGAGCAGGGTGAGGTAGCACTTCCGGCGTGGCTCACAGAAATCAATCTGTTGCATACGGATAAGGGTGTAGAATATTGCGGAGGTGTGCCGGAGTATCTGGACGCGTTGTCCATTTTTGCGGCTTCGATTGACAGCCGGTCCGCGGAGATGGAAAGCTGTTACCTGCGTGAAGACTGGGAAAACTATACGATCAAGGTTCATGCGTTGAAGACCATGGCCCGTTCTATTGGGGCAACAGAGCTTTCACAGCTTGCCCAGGGGCTGGAAGATGCAGGAAGGTCTGAGGACACTGGTGCATTAGTGGCCGGACATAGTGTGTTACTGTCATTATATCGGAGTCTGGAAGAACCGTTACGTCCGCTTGTTGAAGAAAAGCAGGAGAAAAAGCAGGAAAAGCGTCCTTCAGGGAGAAGTGGGAGAGTAGTTGCATCTTCTGCATCAGAGGGAAAGTCGATTCTCGTTGTGGATGATGACGGGGACTTCCTGCGTCTGGCTGGCCGCTGGCTGGGTAAGTCGTACCGGGTTAGCACCGCTGGCTCCGGAGAGCTGGCACTCGAATACCTGAAGTCGAACCAGCCTGATTTGGTACTTTTGGATTATGCAATGCCGAAGATGAGTGGATTAGAGGTTTTGAAACGGATTCGCGAGGATGAACGGACCAAAGATCTTCCAGTTGTTTTTCTAACTGGTATGGAAGACCGCGAGAGTGCGATGGCTGCGGAAAAGCTGAACCCGCAGGGATTTTTGTTGAAGTCGATCGCATCCCACCTCAGACCAAGTATCTCACATCTTCTCAGACCATAATACGCTGCGATGTTCACCACAAGCTCCAGT
>CADBTO010000256.1 GCA_902797565.1 uncultured Lachnospiraceae bacterium | reverse complement strand
TCCATCATCCCACTCCGTCCACCAGATACCCCGCATACCGCTCAAACGAGCCCTGTTCCACAAGACGGCCAAGCTTCTCGAATTCAAGGCGTACCGATCGCACCAGATGGCGCATGGAGAGGTCCGTCCCATCGGCTGCTGCCATATAGCATGCCATCATGATGATGGATTTGATATTGCTTCCGGAAAGATCCGGGAACCGTTCCACAAACCAGTCCAGGTCCACATCCGGCGCAAGCGGCACCTGGTCCGGCATCATAGAACGCCACATCTGCTTCCGGGTATCCACGTCCGGCCGCTCGAAGCGGATCACATATGTGAGGCGGCGCATGAATGCCGGATCAAAACTCTGCGAATTGTTGGTCGCAAGGATCGAAATGCCCCGGTACTCCTCCACCTTCTGAAGCAGGAAACTGGTGTCCGCATTCGCGTATTTGTCATGGCTGTCCCGGACTTCCGAACGCCGGGTAAAGAGCGCATCCGCCTCATCAAAGAACAGGACCACGTTCCGTTTCTGCGCCTCTTCAAAAATACGGGAAATGTTCTTCTGTGTCTCCCCGATATACTTGGAATAGATCTGCGAAACATCCACACGGTACAACGGCGTCATCACTTCATTGGAAACCACCTGTGCCGCCATAGTCTTTCCTGTACCAGGCGGTCCGTACATCAGAATGATGATCGCATTGCCATACGCGTTCTTCTTACTGATCCCCCATTCCGCCCCCACACGATTCCGCAGGCGGAAGCGGTCGCAGGCATATTTGAGGCGCTTCTTCTGTGGTTCCTGGAGGAAGATGTCATCCCATGTGTATCTTGCCTCCACGCGCGTTGCCAGATGCTCAAAATTGGCTGTGGAAAGTGAAAAGATAAATTCCTGCAGCTGCTCCCTTTCCACGGTTCCACCGCCGGACGCCATCCTGCTGGTTGCAGCGCATTTTTCCACCACCGTCCGGATCTTCCCAAAGGAGAGTTCATGGAAGTCCGCAATATCCGCAAGGTCGACCCCCTCCCCGCATACCAAAGAATAGGCGTCAAACAGATCCTGCCACATTTCCCGGCGCATATTCACATCGGGCAGCGGCAGTTCCAAAACCGCCGGCATATCCTTCCCATGTACCCGGAGGTTCGGGATCTGGCGCGTCCCAACCAGATAGATGGTATTTGCATACGGAAGCTCCCTGCGCAAGAGATGGATCGCCGCCGAAAGCTTCTCTCCGGATCTTCCTGCCGCGCCCGCCCCCTTTTCATCCGCTTCTTCCACCCGCACCAGTATCGCTTCATGGTACAGGAACCCAGCCATACGGCGCGCAAAGAAAAACTCCCTGTCTGCCGCGTCCAGTTTCTCCTGGCTGATGGTGCAGAGCGGGCGCTCAAGCTCGCTGAATACATGGGAAAGCACATAAACAGCATCATCCGTATCCGCCGCCTGGATGTAGCAGAAATCGCTCTGCCTTCCCTGCGCGAAACAGTCTTCCTCATGCCCCCAAAGCATACACGCAAAGTCTTCAAAATACACCGGAAACTGGCCGGACTCCATGCCCCTGCCCGTTTCGACCTGGAGCACCTCTTCACCAAAACACAGATACCGGTATACCATATCCCGGACGCACACGTTTTTCTGCAGCGTGCCTTTCTGCCCGCTGCCCGGCGCATCCCCTGCAGCGCAGATCAAAAACCGCATCATCATACCGTTTTCGCCCGCGATCGCTTCCGCCTGGACCTCTTCCCAGTCAAACGCCAGGTGCAGCACCATATCAAGCAGCCCCACCGTGGGTGCCCCGGCTTCCAGGATACCCTCGTCCGCCGCAATATAAGAAAAGGCTTCCAATATATGGATATCGTGCCTTGCCGCGCAAAGCAGGATCAGCACCACAGTCTGCCGCTTTGTCAGCCCAAATGTGTCGATGATGCCCTTCATCCGGAGAATGCCATACGGGATCGCAGAGGCATCCGACGCCGCTGCGGCCTCGACCGTTGCCTCTTCACGCGACGCAATATACGCCATGCCTTCCCGCACGCCCATCCGGACAACCGGATCGACCGGCTGCCTGCTCCGCTCTGAATAGTTCGTCTCTCCTAATACAGCCGCACACGTTTTCGGCCCGCCCGTTATCCGCACGCCCCTTGGCGGCACAAGATGCTGGCCATCGCTCTGCTCCCGCCAGTCTGACGCCGCGTCGCAAAGCCACGCCGCCAGCGCGAAATAATCCGCCAGGTTTTCCATTGCATCCGCATAAGGCATATCTGCTTTTTCTTCAGCAAAATACCCTTCGTTTTCGTTCATTCTGATTGCCCCCGCTTGCATAGACAATTCTCCCATCGACTTTCTCGCATTCCTTCCTGCCCTATCTTCTCGCAAACGCCGCATATGCCCCGAACTGCACCGGATAGATCATCTTGCCTGTTTTTTCAAATTCATACTCCAGATCCGAAATCATTCAGCTTCCCTTATCATACAAAATCCAAATCCACGTAGCCTGAAGCATAGGACGCTGCCTTCCCTGTCCGCATATTTTTATTTTCCTTCAGGTTCTTCATCGCCAGCTTCCACTCCTCATCATTTGCCAAGATCAGGATTTCCCCACTTTCAGCCTTGCTCCTGATCTGGCTCTTGACAAATTCCAGCCGTTCCTTTAATGTATCGATCTCTTTCTGGGAACGGATGTCCAGCTGGTCGTAACCCGCTGTTTCTGCGTCGTAAGACATCAGGCGGGCATAGAAGTTTGCAGAAAGGAATGGGATCGACACCTTGCCATCCACGACGATCGCCCGCATGTTGTCCCCATTCCTTGCGATCCTTTCAGCGGTCATTCCAGAGCCAAAAGACATATCGTTATCGATGCCCTTGATGGAGTCTATGATATACTTGCTGCCATTTTCTTCGCGATAGCTTACGGTATAGTTGTTCATATGGCGGTCTATCTGCCCGCAAATCAGGTCAAGTACCTGCAGCTCATACAGCTGGCGGAACGCGTTCGGGGAATACTGGATGCTATGGTTCTTGAACTGGGAGAGTTCGATCAAGGCCATCATGGTCATAGACCCCCCGTCTTCCATCGCGTTCGCCCGCGAGACGCTCCCATCTGCTTTTTCCACCAGGACTGTCTGTGATTTTGCCACGGTATCCCCCATTCCCAGCCGATCCGCGATGCGGCTCGTGGATACATTCCGGTTTGACATGGCTTCTCCGGCATCGATCTTCGCATATTTTGTGGCCGTATAGAATTCACTGCTTCTTTTAACAGAATACTTGAACATCGCTGCGAGTCCGGATACATTTCCCAGCAGCAATGCTTTTTCTTCAGGATCCTCCATGCTACCTGCAACTGATTGAACTGCGGATTCCGCAATCTCCGTTTCCCTCGTTTTCAGCCTCTTGTTATAGTCATCTGAATTTTCCCCAGGCTTTTTCTGCTCATTTTGCATCATCATATCAATATTATTAGAACAAATATACTGTATACGCGCGACTGGTCCCTTTTCCGTCCGGGTGCTTGGATATTTACGATCGATCATCTCCGCAATGTCTACCAGAGCATCCGCCTGGGGGTATCCGGACTTCCGGAACTCCTGGAGCAATGTAATCACTCCATTATCCTGGGTCAGCGTTTCTTCTTCCTTGATCCAGACAACATTGCCTTGTCCATTATCTTTGCGGTATACCGTAGATGTCCCCGCCCCATAAATCTTGACCGACGGGTCGTCTGCACTGAGCTTCATGGCACGGGCCTCGTACAGCACATTCTCCCAGCTGCCGCCCCCGCCTCCGTTTTGCGGACGCAGCTCCCAGGTATATATCGCATACGCATCCAGCTCCTTGGTACTCTGCGCAAGGATCTGCTCTGCCAGTTCGAGCCGCGCTTTCCCTGTGGACGATTTCCCCTTGCCCTTGGAACGGATGTATGTAATGTAGTCCTGCAGCCGTTCTACGAGGGTGCGGTAGGTTCCCACCAGGGCACTGTGTGCCTCCAGAAAAGCCGCTTTCTGATCCGGCATCGGTGCCTGCAGCTGGGTG
>CADBTO010000255.1 GCA_902797565.1 uncultured Lachnospiraceae bacterium | reverse complement strand
CCATCCTTGCTCCCCTCCTCGGTCTGGCCTTCTGTGCCGATCGCAGGCAGCGTATCCACATACACCCGTTTCCCGCAATATTGGAAAAACGCGCCATGGTGCATACTCCTTGCCCGGATTTTCCGCCCCATATCCACAAGGAACGTTTCCCATTCGATCCCTTCGTCTTCCTCCTGAGGCGAAGGGAAATGGATTTCATAATCTGCATGATCCATCACCGGACGATAGGCCCCGCCATAGATGCTTCCCTCTGCCGGCTTTCCCTCCACCAGATGGGCATACAACCCGTCCAGCAGCACCGGGATTTCATCCTCCAGCTTGTCCAGGCAATCGAGCGCATTATCCTCCGGCAGGATCGGGATCGTCTTCGAACAGATGATCTCTCCTTCATCGATCCCCGGGGTCACGGTATGGAGATTGATCGTACTCTCTTCCTCCCCCAGAAGCACTGTCCAAAGATGGGGCTGATGCCCCCTGTTGTTATGCAGGCTTCCCGGATGGATATTATAAAAAGGCATATATGAAAGCACATCTTCCCGGAGGATGATGCAGCATGCATTCATTAGAAAACACTGTACCGGCTGTTTTTCCTGCGCTTCTTGAAGCTTCCTCAAAAGATCCGCATTATCCCGGACCACCACCAGCTCCAGGCTGTCTTTGTACCGTTCCTTTGCGTCATATACATCCTGGCACAGCCTCGCTTTCGGCGAAAGGAAATGCCGGACCTCGAAGCGCGGATCCGCCATCAAGAAATCCAGCGCCCGTGTACCATACCCCAAAAAACCAATCTGTATCTTTTCCATATCTGTATACTCCTAACCAGCTGCCAGTCTCAAAAAAGCAACTCCAAACCAGCCACATTATAACTTTTTTGAATAAAGAAAAAGTGACCCTAGGGTCACTTCCAATGCCTTTTTGCACAGTGTACCCCTTCCGTACACATCCGATGTCTGCGGATAACAGGACTTGAACCTGCACGGGTACCCCCACTAGAACCTAAATCTAGCGCGTCTGCCAATTCCGCCATATCCGCTCAATTCCGGCGGGAAGCGTGCCTGGGAAATCCTTCTGCCTGCATCAGCCGCCATCGGACTCCTGCCCCCATCCTCCATCGGGATTCCACGCCCATCCACCGGAACATTCCATATTCTAAATAATTGATTCCCCAGCGTTCTAATGCCCCTTATACTGCTTCGCAAAAAAACCATCAATTGCGGCAAGCAGTTCATCCGGCGGCTGGGTCTTGGAAAGATAACATTCAAATTCCAGCCCTGCCACACGCTGCTGGCTCTCTTTGTCATTGCGCGCGGTCAGGAACATAACCGGCATATCACCCAGTGTTTCATGCTCCCGGATCATTTCCAGAACCTTCGGACCATTCGCTACCGGCATCTCATAATCCAGCAGCACAAGATCCACCGGGTTCTTCTCCAGCAGTGTGATCGCATTCGCTCCGGAATTTGCCATAAAAACACGATACCGATCCGAGAGCCACAGCTTCAGGGTTCGAAGCATCGTGCCATCGTCATCTACCACCAGAATGCTTTTCTTCTCTGCTGCCATCTCTTCTTCCATCCCGGATGCTGCCGTTGAAACAAGCATCTCCACGAGTTCCTTCGCATTCAGCGGATGCAGGAAACTTCCTGAGAGCACGCCTGCCGGGAAGTATGCCTGCCCTTCGACAAGTTCTGCTTCGCTCCCGATCAAAAATACGCGCAGCGCAGCGTTTTCCCTCGCAATCTCTTTGAAGTACTCCAGCGTCCCGGACCATTCCGGCACACCCGCCACGCCTCCCTCCAGAAACAGCAGCACAACGCCCGGTTTTCCCGCCGCCTCGTCTGCAAATTCCGTCCAGGATGCCCGCGGCTCACTGAAGGTCACTTCAAATCCGCCTGCTGCAACGTTTTTCATAATGGCATTCACCATAAAGCTCTTCTTTGAAGCAATGAAAAGAACCTTTTGTCCCATTCCACCCATCTCCCCAAAAAAACACTACGCACAGCCCCCTTAGAATAGCATATTCCACAGAGTGTGTCAAGCAATACTTTGTTATTTTTCCCACAAAAACTGTCCAAGCCCCCGCCACACCTGTGGTCTGGCAGGCAGGCTGCCTGCTGTGCCATTCCAACATGCACGGTGGGCTGCCCCGGCTATTCTTTCCCGCCAAGCGCGGCAAGCAGCCCGGCCTGGTCTACCGCCGCAAGGAGCCTTCGAACTTCCTCATACTTCTCCTGCCAGCCTTCCGGAATGGAATAATCCGAAAGCTGCGTCATTACAGAGTCCGCGCTGTCAAAATCAAATGCCTCGGCAAACTCCCGGATTGCCCCAAATGCTTCTGCCAGCTCTTCTTCCGGAATCTGCGGACGGGCATCGACCCCATCCTCGTTTGAGACCAGGGGCGTGATCTTATCAAAATACATCCGGTAATCCTTCAGCAGCTGCCCCGTCTGTGCATCAATCCGCGCCGCAGCATCCGCATCCCCGTCTGCCGCAAGCGTCGCCGCCTCTTCCATCTGCCTTGCCAGTTCTGATAAAGACAGCGCGCCAATCAGACGCGACGAACTCTTCAGCGCATGCACCAGGATTTCATAATTCCTGTAATCCCTTTCTTTCCAAAAGCGCTCAATATCCGCGGACTTCTCCGGAATTGCCGCCAGATAGTCTCGCAAAACAGAAAGCAGCAGTTCCTCGCTGCCGCAATGCAGGATTGCCGCTTCATAATTGATGCTCGTGATCCCCTTGAGGAATGCCAGTTCCCCTTCCGGTTCCACCGCCGCTCCATTCGCCTCCAGTTCAACCGCCGTTCCATACGCTTCCGGCTCCAGAAGATCCTCGATCGGCGCACGTTCCCTGGCCGGCTGGATCAGGTCTTCCGGCAGGTACTTGAGCAGCAGGGTTTCAAACCGCTTCCCGTCAATCGGCTTGGAAAGGTAATCGTCAAAGCCTTCCTTCAGATACATCTCCCGCGCCCCGGATACCGCATTCGCCGTGAGCGCGATCCGCGGGACGCCAACATTCTGGTTGTTCACCAAGCCATCCATCCGGTGCAGGGTCTCAATCCCGTCCATCTCCGGCATCATATGGTCAATACAGATCATATCATAGCGGTTGACCCGTACCAGATCCAGGGTCTCCTCCCCGCTCGATGCCGTATCAATCTGGATTTCCGTGAATTTCAAAAGCCCCTTTGCCACAGTCAGGTTGAGGGGTGTATCATCTACGATC
Source organism: uncultured Lachnospiraceae bacterium (assembly GCA_902797565.1). Classification (GTDB taxonomy): domain Bacteria; phylum Bacillota; class Clostridia; order Lachnospirales; family Lachnospiraceae; genus Weimeria. Next base: position 629 of record CADBTO010000255.1, on the reverse strand, counting down.
AGGATATGCGCGTCCGGCGCACAGAACGCCTCATGATAGGCCTCCATCTGTTCCTGGCTCTTCCTGTAGCTCTCTGCAAAGTCCTCGATCGGATCCCAGCGCACCACTTTCTGTTCCAGCGTAAAATGGAAGTCGCTTCCCTGCCCGTAAACACTGTCCACATACAGCCGGCTGTCCATCAGGGACAACAGCTGCTTGACAATGCTCATGCCAAGCCCCGTCCCCTCGATCGAGCGGTTCCGTGTTTCCTCAATCCGCTCAAACGGCGAAAACAGCTTGGAAAGGTCTTCTTCTTTGATGCCGATCCCCGTATCCACCACCCGGCATTCCAGCAGAATATGCTCCTCATCCTTCTTTTCAAAGCCGACGGATAAGGTGACACTTCCTTCCTCTGTGTATTTCACCGCATTCGTCAGGATATTCAGGATGACCTGCTTGACCCGGATCTCGTCTCCAACCAGCAAATGCGGGGTCTCAGGGTCCACATCCACAGCAAGTTCCAGCCCCTTGTCACTCGCCTTCCCCCCGATCATATTCACGAGGTCATTGATTGTTGAAGCAAGGTCATACTCTACCGGCAGGATCTCCAGCTTCCCGGATTCCAGTTTTGACGAATCCAGGATGTCGTT
>CADBTO010000254.1 GCA_902797565.1 uncultured Lachnospiraceae bacterium | reverse complement strand
CTGTCTGCTGCGTCCTTATACGCCAGGATCTTCTGCTCCGGCTCATTGCTCTGGACGGGAAAAACAACCGCAGCGCAGCCCAGCTTTACCTGGTTCTCTGCCCATTCCTCCGGCGTACTGTGCTGTAATGGTGATGAAATGCCTGGTTTCATAATCAAAGCTCCTTTCCCGGCTGGCCTCCGCCGTCCCTGTTATAGAAAATGCAGCACGGAATCGTCAATGTCCGCAACGTGCGCAAACCCTGTAAAACTCATCATATACCGCAGTTCGCGTCCTACTTTCCGAAGGAACTCAGACACGCCTGCTGTCCCGTCCTTTTCCAGGGCCGGCAGCATGGACCGTCCGACTGCACAGGCATCCGCGCCCAGGGCAAGCGCCTTGAACACATCTGCCCCGCTTGCAATCCCGCAGTCCACGATAATCTGTACATCGCGCCCCTGCAATGCTTCCCTGATCTTCGGCAGAACCATCATCGGCGGTACTGCATACGGCAGGCTGGTCCGTTCCACATACGAACGGAGCATTTCCATCGTCTGCTCTGCCATCTGCTCACCCATCACGACATCCAGACCATCTTCCCCAAAAATATGGTCAATATCCATGCCAATGCCGAACGCTCCGGCATGTTCCGCAAACTCCATCTGATCCCTTACTTTCGCCTGGTCCGCGTATGGCTTGACAATCCGGACTGTCTTTGCACCCGTGTCCACGATCCGCTGGAACTGGTCATTTTCCATCATCCCGCAGAAATTCAGGATATTGCACGCTTTTGCAACCAGCGAATACTCTTCCAGTCCGTTTTTCTCCCTGCCCGCAATCGTGCGGGTGGGAGCTTGAATGGAAATCCACCCTACGCGCCGCGCGAGGTACGCCGGCTCAACGGGAATCTTCGATTCTCGCCCCGTCGCAAAAAGAAAAGACAGCCTTCTGCATTCATGCAAAAAAGCTGCCCAATCTTTTTGTTCCTAATCTATCCCCACCCGGGATGGACTGCCCGCTGTTTATTCTCCAACCTTCCTGATAAACAGTTCAAACGTCCCGTCCCCATTATCATCCAGCCGAAGGACCTCATGTCCTTCTTCTTTCACACTGCGCGGCACATTCTGAACCGGCTCGCCATCGTTTAGATGTACCTGCAATACCTCGCCCTCCTCCAGTTCTTCCAATGCCACTTTCGTTTTTACAAACGTAATCGGGCATACCACATCGGTCACATCCAGTTTCTCATCTGCCCGAATCTGTCTATCTTCCATCACAACCACCAGTTCTTCCTTCCGTACCATCCGCTCCTCAAGTCTTCCCTCGATATGGAATGCGTTCAACACAGGATTCCCTTCTTCCGCAAGAGAGAGAATCAAATAACTTGCACGCGGGTCATGTGCCAGCCGCTTGTCCTCTTCGGAAGGACGCGAGGGAGTTTCGGGATGCGAATGCCAGTTCCCCAGCGGGGACAGGCCAGATGCACGCATATCCTTCACCGCTGCCAACTGTTCTTTCGGATCGATTGAAAAATGTTCATTCGTATGATCAACATTTGTCAAGAGATAGACTTTCCGAATCTCCCGAACCCCATCCTCTGTATCCACACCCGCAATCAGTCCGCACGCCTCGTTTGGGCGCTCGGAAAGCGCGTGTTCATAAATCCTGTTGAAATCGGATTGCCTGATTATGATCTTCATACGCTATGCCCCCGGCTTCCATTCGCAGGCCGCCTGCTCATAGTCCATCAGCTTCGTAATCGTTGGCGTATCCGAGCATACCGCACAGCCTTTGATCCGCTTCGGAAGCTTGATCTTGTGGAATTCCATCTTCAGCGCATCATAGGTCAAAAGATAGCCCACAAGCAGTTCTCCCGTACCTGTAATATACTTCACCGCCTCCATCGCCTGCAGAGAGCCAATCACACCACCCATCGCGCCAATCACGCCTGCCTGCTTGCAGGTTGGCACTGCATCCTTGGGCGGCGGATCTTTGAAGATACACCGGTAGCAGGGGCCTTCCCCCGGCAGAATCGTTGTCAGCTGCCCCTTAAACCGGATAATCCCGGCATGGGACAAAGGCTTCTTCGCCATCACACAGGCATCATTGATCAAAAACTTTGCCGGAAAATTATCCGTCCCGTCCAGAATAAAATCATAATCCCGAATCAAATCCAGGATATTCTCGCTGCTGACAAACTGATGATAGGTATTCACCGTCACATCCGGATTGATCGCGCGCATCGTTTCCGCCGCCGATTCAACCTTTTTCTTTCCAATATCATTCGTTGTATGAATGACCTGCCGCTGGAGGTTTGAAAGATCCACCACATCGGCATCCACAATCCCGATTGTCCCCACGCCTGCCGCTGCAAGATACAGCGCTGCCGGCGCTCCCAATCCGCCCGCACCGATTATCAAAACCCTTGCGTTCAGAAGCTTCTTCTGCCCTTTCGCACCGATCTCCTTTAGGATGATGTGCCTGGAATACCGCTCCAGCTGCTCATTTGTAAATGCCATTATCTGGCACCCCCCCCCATAAAGTACAGAAACTCCACTTCATCCCCTTCATTCAGCACATGACTTTCAAAGGTCTCCCTGTCAATGAATTCCTCATTGATGGATACCGTGACATACTGCGGTGTTTCCACCTGTTCCTGTTCAATCAATGCCGAAACGGTCAATCCGTCCGCCACTTCCTTCTTCTCTCCTCCAACG
>CADBTO010000253.1 GCA_902797565.1 uncultured Lachnospiraceae bacterium | reverse complement strand
ATGTGGAAGAAGCTGGAAGGGTCCCCGGAGCATGTACTGGAAATCGTCATGCAGGTCACGGCACTGCTGCTGCGGGGACTGGAGTTCCCGGAAAAAGCCGTACAGCATGTGGAAGAGAAAATCAAAGAAAGGAAGGTATACCGGATGTTTGAAGATTTCGAAAAACCGAAAGTCGGGCTGTGGGATATGATCCAGGGATATGACGTGCTGCTCAAGGAGAAGGAGGACTGGCTGCAGGAGCGCTCCGGACTGCTGCAACGCGAGGCACAGATGCTGCAGGAACGCTCCGGATGGCTGCAGGAGCGCTCCGGATTGCTGCAGGAACGCTCCGGGCTGCTGCAGGAGCGCTCCGGATTGCTGCAGGAACGCTCCGGATGGCAACAGCGCGAGGCACAGCTCCAACAGGAAATCGCAGACCTCAAAGCACAGCTGCAGATGGCATAGAAGATCCGGCCCGCTATACCGGAAAACCACTGTCGCTCTGCTGCTGCGGGGGCTCCAGTTCCCGGAAAAAGCCGTACAAAATGTGGAAGAGAAAATCAGTGAAAGGAAGGTATACCGGATGTTTGAAGATTTCGAAAAGCCGAAAGTCGGGCTGTGGGATATGATCCAGGGATATGATGTGCTGCTCAAGGAGAAGGAGGACTGGCTGCAGGAACGCTCCGGACTGCTGCAGGAACGCTCCGGATGGCAACAGCGCGAGGCCCAGCTCCAGCAGGAGATCGCAGACCTCAAGGCGCAGCTGCAGATGGCATAGAATACCCGCTGTGGCAAACAAACCACAGCGGGTATTTTCAAAAACTATGCGTAAAAAATTTCTGCGCTCTCTAAAGGGCTTCCCATCCCATTTACAGCGTCTCCACAAACCTCCGGAATGCTTCCTCTCCCTCCGGCGTGTTCTTGTATACACCTGCATCCTCAAGCACCGCGCAAAACACGTTTCCCACTTCCTGTCGGAGAATGTCTTCTACATTCTCTTTCGTGATCACGCCATAATTCCCCCGGAACTCTTCGACCCACTCTGCATGCTTTTCAATCCGCTCATCGGCACGAATGTCCGTTCCATTACAGATTGCATCGCCCAAAAGTGCAAGTTCATCTTTCAGACGGGACGGCAGAACCGCAAGTCCCATGACCTCAATCAGCCCGATATTTTCCTTCTTGATATGATGCAGCTTCGCATGCGGATGGTAGACACCCAGCGGATGCTCTTCGGTCGTCAGATTATTCCGCAGGGTCAGATCCAGCTCATATCGCATCCCGCGCCGCCGGGCAATCGGCGTAATCGTATTATGCGGCTCCCCATCGGTCTGCGCATAGATCAATGCTGCCTCATCCGTATATGCACGCCACTTTCCCAGAATATGATCCGCCGCCAGAATGACCTGCTCCGGATCCTCACCGGAGAGGCGGATGACCGAAAGCGGCCACTTCACAATCCCCGCATCCACCCCGGGGAATCCAGCCAGTACAAACGGCTCACGCACCCTGGCGCGTTCCATCGCAAATTCATAATGCCCTCCCTGGAAATGGTCATGACTCAAAATCGACCCGCCCACAATCGGAAGGTCTGCGTTCGACCCCAGGAAATAATGCGGGAATTGCCCCACGAAGTCAAAAAGTTTCCGGAACGCCGCCTGATCGATCTTCATCGGCGTATGCTCCCCGTTGAACACGATGCAGTGTTCCGGATAATACACATAGGGGGAATACTGAAACCCCCAGCGGCTCCCGTTGATTTCGATCGGGATAATCCGGTGGTTCTCCCGCGCAGGATGATTGCCCCTGCCCGCATATCCCTCATTTTCCATGCAAAGCTGGCATTTGGGATAGGCAGACTGCTTTGCATTCTTCGCTGCCGCAATCGCCTTTGGATCCTTCTCCGGCTTTGACAGGTTGATTGTTATGTCAAGTGTGCCATACTCCGTATCCACCGTCCATTTCAAGTCTTTTTTTACCCGGTAACGTCGGATATAATCACTGTCCTGCGACAATTTATAAAAATACGCGGTCGCCGCTTCCGGAGACTTCCTGTACTCCTTCCAGAACCGATCCTGCACCTGCGCAGGCCTCGGCATCAGCGCGTTCATAAGTCTCGTGTCAAACAGATCGCGGTCCACCACATTGTCTGCCGCCAGATCCCGCTCCACCGCCTCTTCCAAAAGCTGCGTCAGAATATCTTCCAGATCTTCCTCTGTTCCCACAGCATCATTTTCCACATACTCGTTTTCTCTGAAAATGTCAAGTAGCAGGTTCGTTGCATATACGCGCTCGCATTCCGGCAGCAACTCCGTCGCCACACCATAATCCACCAGCCGCTTGATCTTTTCGCTGAGCGTTCCCTTCTTCATCGTGTGCGCTCTCCTTTTCGTTTCCAATTTTCGTTTTCCGTCCCGTTACAAACGTGCATCTGCACCAAGCACGCACATCATCCGGACGCCACATCTGCTGCAGACACGCACGGCATCCGGACGCCACATCTGCTGCAGACACTCGCGCCGTTCGCCTTACATCTCCGCTTCCCGCGCCAGCCGCCGCATCTCCCGTGCGTTCTCCCGCACGGCATCCGTGATCTCACTGCCCCCCAGCATCCGGGACAGCTCCTCCACACATCCTTCTTCATCCAGCGGGGTAATAGAAGAAATCGTGCTTTTCTGGTTTGCACTTTTCTCAATCCGGAAATGCCGGTCTGCCATCGCCGCAATCTGGGGCAGATGCGTAATCAGGATCACCTGATGGTCCTTTGAGAGGATCTTCAGTTTGTTTGCCACTGCCTGCGCCGTCCGGCCGCTGATTCCGGTATCAATCTCGTCAAAGATCATCGTGGATATCTCATCCTTATCCGATAACACCGTCTTGATCTGGAGCATGATACGGGAAAGTTCCCCGCCGGAAGCTGTCTTGGAAAGTGGACGCAGCGGCTCGCCCGGATTGGAACGGATGAAAAACTCCGCTTCATCCCAGCCACGCGCCGAATAGCTGCCCTTCGAAAAGTGCATCTCAAATCCCGCATCCAGAAAATTCAGTTCCAGCAGCCCTTCTGCCACGCGTTTGCATAATTCCTTCGCCGCCGTTTTCCGGATTCTGGAAGCCTTCTCACAAAGTGCCGTCAGCTCCTTCTCCGCCGCTTCTGCCTCTGCAGACAGCCGTTCCCGATAGGCCGCGTAATCCGAAAGTTCCTCAATCCGTTTCTGCTTTTCCTCAAGCGCATCCAATATTCCCTGGATCTGGTTGGAACGGTACTTCACCTTTAGTTCATTGATCAGATCCAGGCGCTGCCCCGTATTTGCGAAGACCTCCCCGTCAAATTCCAGAGAGCGCTCGTAATCCGATATGCCTCTTGACAGATCAGACAGAATCCCTTCTGCATCAGATAGAGTAGAATAATACCCTTCCAATTCACCATCCAGTTCCAGAATCGCAGAAAGTTCCCGCAGACCAACACCGATCCGGTCCAGCGCCCCGTCATCCCCGGCAATCCCGTCATACACTGCAGATACAGCCCCCTGGATCTTCTGCCCGTTCTTCATCTTCCGGTAAAGGCTTTCGAGTTCCTCATCCTCACCGGGAGACAGGCTCGCATCCTCAATCTCTGCAATCTCATGTTCCAAAAACGAAAGTTCCCTCAGGCGCTCGCTTTCATCGAGATCCGCCTGAGAAAGTTCCCTTTTCTTTTGATTATAAGTATGATATGCCTGTTCCAGCTTCAGAAGCACCGGTTCCAGCTTCACACGCGCATAGGCATCAATCAGCGTGATATGCTTTTTCGCAGAAAGCAGCGCCTCGCTGTCATGCTGCCCATAAATATCCAGCAGCGTTTCTCCGGTCTTCCGAAGAATTTTCGCCGGAACGCTTTCCCCATTGAGTTTTGCCTGCGTCCTGGACTGGTTCATTTTCCGGGTACAGATCACCTCCCCGTCTTCCGGCTCGACTTCCCATTCCAGCAGCTGCTTTCCTTCTTTCTCACTAACAGAAAAAACCGCCTGCGCCATCCCCTCCTTTTCCGGATCCCGAAGCAGCGACTTGTCCGCCTTCCCTCCAAGGGACAATGCAAGTGCCCCTAGAAGGATGGACTTCCCCGCCCCGGTCTCCCCGGTCAGCACATTCAGCCCTTCTGAAAACGTAATGTCCGACTCTTCGATCAGAGCCAGATTCCTGACATGCAAGTTACACAACATATCTTCCGCTCATCCTCCCCCCAATATTCTGCCTGTATCTATCTGGATTGCCACAGCATTTATGCCGCCCGCATTTCCGGATTCTCTTTTCCCGCCATCACGCTGCCTGCATCTCCAGCTTCTCCACTCCCGTCATCACTCCGCCCGAATCTACGGTTTCTCCACGCCCGCCATCACTCCGCCTGGATCTTCACCCGCACACGCTCCAGGAAATTCATCCTCGTCAGCCGCACGAACGGCGCGGTCTTCCCGGACTTTTCCACATGCAGCACCTGCCCTGGGAGCAACGGGATCCCACGCCCACCATCAAAACACACGGCCACCGGCTCATCACCGGACCTGCGGCGCGGCACCAGGGAAATATCAATGGACACGCCCGCATCCAGCACAATGCTCCGTGAAAACAACGTATGCGGATTGATCGGTGTCATAATGATCATCTCTGTGGTCGGATCCACAATCGGCCCGTTTGCCGAAAGGTTGTACGCCGTCGAGCCGGTCGGTGTTGCAAGAATCATGCCATCTCCGTCTTTTTCGTACAAGAGCTCCCCATCTACAAGCGCCGAAAGCCGGATGACCTGCAGCGTCTCCCTGCCCCGGATCACGACATCATTCAGCGCAAGCAGATCATCCTCCAGAACCTGCCCCTCCTGGTCTGTCAGGCGTCCACAGAGCAGCATCCGCTCTTCAATTTCAAAATCTCCGGAAAACAGCCGTCCAATCGCCGGAAAAACCGACACTTCATCCAGCTCGCACAGATATCCCAGATGCCCGCGGTTGACACCCAGAAGCGGGAT
>CADBTO010000252.1 GCA_902797565.1 uncultured Lachnospiraceae bacterium | reverse complement strand
TGCTGCTAGGAGGCTTTGGGAAAAAGAGCTGCTGCGCAATGCAAAATTTGCGGAGCAGGTGTAACCCGTTGAGTTGGAAAAAAGGAGAAACAGGATGAATACAGTGATTGCAATCAGCAGGCAATATGCCAGCGCAGGACGGACGATCGGGCATCAGCTGGCAGACAAGCTGGGGATTCCCTGTTACGATTCGTCAATTCTGGATAAGATTTCGGAAAAGACCGGACTGGATCAAAAATATATCAAGGAGAGCGGGGAATATTCCACTTCTACCAGCTGGATTTTTTCTGCGATTGCTGGCAGGGACTATAACGGCAGGACACTCCAGGACGATATCTGGCAGGTACAGCGGGAGACGATCATGGAGTTGGCAGGAAAGGAAGACTGTGTTATCATTGGAAGAAATGCAGATTATCTTTTGAAAGATATGGCACAGGTCATCTCTGTCTTCATCCACGCCAGTGAAGAAGAGCGGATCCAGCGGGCAATTTATGAATACCGGGAAATCAGCGAGTCCGAGGATGCCCGCCGCATCATCCGCCAGCGGGACAAGCGGCGCAAGGCATATACACAGATGTATACAGAGATCCAGTGGGGCGAGGCGCGTTATTATGACGTATGCCTGGATTCCGGGAAATTTGGCGTGGAGCTCTGTGTGGAGATCCTTGCGCAGCTGTACCGGAGCCGTGCCGGGAAATAATGTGTATTTGGAGCAAAAACCAGCAAAAATCCAGGGAAAAAGCAATCATTTTTCCCAAAAATGATGCTTTACAAGGCCGCAGGGGCCATGATAAAATGATCTATATTTTATGCGACGGGGCGCGCAGTGAAAACTCCCGGCATAGCCGGGCGCGCTCCGCGCGGCAGGCAGGGAGGATTTGTCCCCCCTGCTCGATTTCATAGATTTTCGTTTTTTATGAAAAAGGGGATTATTTTGAAAGATCATCAAATGGAAATAAGCAAGATCTTCTTCTATGGACAGGATATCCTTCAGACACCGGAATTTGCCCGGGCGATGCAGCAGCGGCACCATATCCGCACATCCGTCGGGCAGCACTCGATCCAGGTGGCGCTGCGTGTCCTGTCCATTTGTCGTGCGTTCAGGCGAAAAGGGCTTTCCGTAGATGAGCGGCTTGCGGTGCGCGGTGCGCTGCTTCATGACCTGGGGATCCTGGATCGGGAACGGAAGTTCAAAAACAGCTATGAATGCAGCCAGCTGCATCCAGTGGAGTCCGCGAGGCTGGCGGCGCGTCTGGTGGAAGATTACGACGAGCGCCTGGAGCATATCATTGTGCGGCACATGTGGCCGGTGACGCCGGATGCGCCGCACAGCCTGGAAGGAATTGCGGTGAACCTGGGTGATAAATGGGCAGCGGTGACGGATTTGGTGCCGGACCGAAAGGAAAAGCTGCGCCGGATGGCGGTCTTGCGTGCGATGGCTTCGTAGTCAATGAGAGAGGGGTTGTAGTATGGCAAAGAAGGTTTGGGCAAAGAATCAGATGATACACCAGGCGGGGGACAGGATCCAGACGCTGGATATCCTGCTCAAAGGAAGCGTGAAGATGCAGGTGGGATCCAAGGTCGTGATGCTGAGTGCGGGCACGATTATCGGCCTGGCGGGGCTGCCCGGCGAGTGTTTTGTGCATAGTTATCAGGCGGAAGAGGACTGCGTGACCTTTGAATATCCGTACCAGACGCTGGAAGATATCGAAAAGCTGCTCCATGTGAATATGAAGATCGCGCCGATGCTGACGTCCCAGACTGTTTCAAACGCAGTCAGCATTTATCAGGCTGGCCTGCGTCTGCTTCGGGATTGCCGGGAGGAATACCAGGCGGTGATGGATGATCTGAAAGGATACGCGATGCTCTGTGCGAAGGCAGGTGTACAGGCACAGGATTTCAGCTACGTCCGCCAGATTGCCCCGCCGCCGGACGAGGCAAATGTCCCGCATTGGCAGATTGGTTTCTTTGATACCATTGGACGCTATGATGGCACCCTGCGCGGGGATATCTATATGCTCGGCGCGGAAGTCTGTACAGGGTTCACGATGTTTGCGGCGGAATATACACGGATACTGGAGCGTTCGCAGAAGGAGATCCTGGATTATCTGGAGGGCTTCCATCGGCAGACTACGGGTTTCCGAATGGCGGTAACGGCGCTGAAGGCGAAGATTTCTGCCGTGGCAAGCGGGGTGCGTGTGGATTCCATGCCTTCGATGCAGGATTCGATGAACCGGATTCTGTTTTTTGCGGATCTGCCGAAGGAAGAAGCAGATGCCTGGAAGAACATGATGAAGGTATACAAGAGCTATAAAGACCGCTCGGATGGTTCGGATGAGATGCGTGCATTGCGGCGAAAAATTGCAAACGCGTTTTATCCATTGTACAAGCGGATTTTCCTGAAGACGATCGATGCGTTCGACATTCCGCCGGAAGTGCGGATGTTCCTGTATTTTGGATATCTTGACGAGGACATCTGCGGGGAGGATGTGACACGGCAGCTGTATGGCTTTATGATGGCATACCAGCCGGATCCGAAAGACCATGTGGTGACGATGTATGAATGGCTGAAGAAGATTTATAAGATGGAAGTGGATCCATCGCGGAATGAGTTTGATCTGGATTACATTGCCTATCTTCGGGATGCGCGGCAGAACGGGGAGATTGACGCATCAGAGGAGATGCGGCTCAAAGACGATCCGGAAGGGCGGCTGGACTTTGAGATCAAAAACCTTTTTACGCTTGGAAACCGCATGACCTTCGGACGGATCACGTCGTTCTTCCCGGTGTTTGACTCCTGTAATGTGCTGCTGCCCCTGGACAAGGCATACTGTTCGCAGCAGCGGATTTATGAAGAACTTGACAGAATCCGGTCTTTGGATTTCCAGTGCTTCTATAGGCCGGAGTCTTATGTGGACAGGATCAATCCGGCGCTGCGCCTGGATGTCCATCATGAGCGGCTGCCTTATATCATCCTCTTTCCAAACGTGGGGACGCGTGGCGTACTGTACCAGGAGATTGAAGGGAAAAAGCGGAATTCTCCGGCGCGGATGCTGGTCTCGATGTTCCATACGGAAAACCTGGAGGATACTTTCACGCGGATCTGCGGCGAGTTCCGCTGGGAGATGTGCAAGACGGAGCAGGGCGTCCACTGGAACGA
>CADBTO010000251.1 GCA_902797565.1 uncultured Lachnospiraceae bacterium | reverse complement strand
CGCCCGTGCCAGCATTGCCATATTGTGGTCGAAGACCGGCGCGAAATCAAGGATTTCAAAGGTGTCGTTGTCCACGAGGAAGCCGAAATTCCCAAAATGCCGGTCGGGGTTCAGAATGACGGCATCGAGGACGATCATATTGCGGAAATCGTCGCTGAATCCATAGGGTTCCAGAAAACGTTCGATTTCCGGAAAGGGATAACGCTTGTTTCCGTCAAGGTATTTATAGATCGGCACAAAGCCGGCTTTTTCGCTGGTAAACATTTGGCAGCGGGACACCAGGCTCCCTTTGAATTTCACCAGGTCGTAGCTGACAGAGGTACGGCAGATCGCGGAAGAATACTGGGACGCATAATATTCCGAGTAGCTTTCCAGTCCTGCGTTGGCAAAACCGGAACTGCTTTTTTTGTAGAGGAAAATGCCGTCTGCTTCTTTTACCCAGCATTTTTCAAAGGAACCTTCGGATGTAAATTCCGGAGAGGGGGTGGAGAGCCGGAGGCCACGGAGCCCCTTTTCAAAAGCCGTTTTGGATACCACATCTGTGAATTCGTTCTGGTAGAGGCTGACTTTTTCCCATTGCAGGTCCGAATCGGCCTTTTTGACCCAGAGGGTGTCGTTCAGGCTAAGCGCATGGGTTATTTCAATGAAACCGATCAGATTGTCAATCTGCCACTCCTTCAGCCATTTCCGGAGATGCTCTTTGTGCTTTGCGTAATTGCGTCGATCCAGCCAGGTGTAGATATCCGAAAACTGTGGAGGGAAACCGTTGTCATCTGCATATCGCTCGATTTCTACGCATTCGCACAAATTCAATGTTTCGTCATAGTTGATGGTAAACAGCATCAGCTGTCTGTTTTTGTTCATCAGATAATATTCATTCATAGTTTTTACATATGACCATATATGGCGTCCCGGCTGCCGGCCCGCTCCCCGGTTTGGCAGCCGGGGAGCACAGCCGGGAATCAGCCGCCGCCTGTGTTCTATTTCTGTTTGATCAGCTTGGAAAATTCCAGTGCTTTGCTGACGTCTCCGTCCACCTTAAGTTTTTTCAGGGTATATCCGAGCACGGGATCAAGCTTTCCGTCCATCAGCTTTTCCAGGTTCTCCGAAGAGATCGTGACCAGGCACTGGCGGTCGTTGTATTCGTATGGCTCCAGGCTGGCTTTGCCGTCTTTGACCTCCACATAGAATACGCCATCCAGGTCTTCGAGGTTCACCTGCACGGCCAGGAAATCAATCCCGGAGGTATCCGCCTTGCTGATAACGTCTTTTCCTTTTTTCAGCAGATCTTCAAATTTTGACATCTTCAAACTCCTTTCTTGTGTTGTGGGTGGTTGTGTTTCGGATTCCCGTGCGCCGATCAGCTGTGCGAGCGTGTCTATCAGAAGCTGTGGCTGGACCGGTTTGGAAAGATGGGCATCCATCCCTGCCTGAAGGGAATTCTGCACGTCTTCGTCAAAGGCATTGGCAGTCATCGCAATCATAGGAATGCCTGCGGCGTCCGGCTTCCCGCTGCTGCGGATGGCCTTTGCGGCAGACAGTCCGTCCATGACCGGCATGCGGATGTCCATCAGGATCCCGTCATAGGTTCCCGGTGCGGCATCCGTGAACGCATCAACGGCTTCTTTCCCGTTTTTAGCATGGAAGACAGAAACGCCCTTCATCGCCAGCAGGCGCCGGACGATTTCGGCATTGACAAACACGTCTTCTGCCAGCAGGATATGCCTTCCGGAAAGATCTGCAGGTTTTGTCTGAGCATCTGCCGCGTGCCGCTCCGGTTTCAAAGCGTGTTTCAAGGGCAGCGTGATCGTACAGACGGTGCCCTGGCCTTTTTGGGACTGCAGGGCAATCGTCCCGTTCATCATACCCAGGATGTTCCTGGCAATGGCAAGGCCCAGCCCGCTTCCCCCGTAAGCCGAAGTGTTTGTGCCATCTTCCTGGGTGAACGGGTCAAAAACCTGCGGTAGGAAGTCTTCACCAATGCCGATGCCGGTGTCCTTGATGACGATTCGGAAACTGGACCGGTCTCCCAGCGAACCAGTCTTTTGAATCTGGAAGGAAACAGATCCGCCCGGATTCGTGAATTTTACGGCATTTCCAAGCGTATTCATCAAGACTTGCCTTAATTTTTCTGGATCGCCCAGATAATGCATCTCGCTTTGGATATCTGTATTACTGTATTCATAATGCAGTTCTTTTTCATGACATTGCGTCCGGATGCTGTCTTGTACCTGTTCCAGAAGATCGGAGAAGGAAAACTCTGTTTCTTCGAGCGTCATATTGCCGCCTTCGATGCGGCTCATATCCAGGATATCGTTGATAATGGACAGCAGGTACTGGGCGCTGGAGCCGATTTTTTTCAGATGATCCCGGATCCCCTCGGTGAGGCCGGGTTCCTGCAGGGCAAGATCACCCAGCCCAATGATGGCATTCATCGGGGTACGCATCTCGTGGCTCATCCGGGACAGGAAGGAGGTCTTTGCGACATTCGCCTGCTGCGCTTCCCGAAGCGCTGCTGCGAGCTGCTGGTTGATGCGTTTCTGTTCCTTTTGGATTTCCGTGGTATCGCTTTTCAATAGAATGAAAAAGTCTGCATCTTTCGCCACGCGGTAGAAATCCAGGCGCTTGCTGTAGATTTCACCGTCAATGGAACAGTTGATACCCACGACATAGGGCTCTTTTTCCACCAGCGATCTGCGGATGGATGCAAGGGACAGGGCAAGCTTCATCTGCGCGATCTCTTCTTCGCTGCCATAGAGCACTGGAAAAACCTGCGCTTCCAGGTATTCCTCGTAGTCTCCGGTACGGGAAACGGGAAAGATGCTGCCTTTTTCGATCAGCGATGCGTCGCCAACCGCAATGCCATATTTTCCGCCGGCAATATAGGACACCATGTCGAACTGGTGTGCCAGGATTTTTCCGTGCAAAGCAGATTCAACTTTTTTCTGGTTGCTTTCTGTTTCCGTCAAAAACGTGACAAGTTCTCCCGTCAGAGGATGGCGCGTGGTTTTTGCCAGGATGGTTACGAAGCAGAGCCGCCCGTCCATGCGTCTGGAGAAGAGTGTCCGGGATACGGTATGTTCTCCGTCCTGGAAGGAAGAGATCAGGCTGGTTTTTGAGAACGTATCCAGGAACTGTTTCCGTTCGTCCGGGAGGATGTAGCCGTCGCTGCGAAGCTGTATGACAGTACTGTATGGGCGAAGCACACTGTCTGTCGGATAAAGGTCCTTTCCCTGCAGGTCCTCGATTGTGTCTTTGGAAAGGTTTGCGTGTATGAGGCACAGGGTATCTTTTGCTGCGCGGTAGATGTCATCTCCCATGTTGAAATAGGATTCCTTCAGTCGCTGCTCATATTCTTTTGCGGCAGTCAGATCAACATAGGTGCAGCAGAGATATCGCCTGTTTGCATCAGAGAAAAAAGAGCAGTGCATCTCGCACCAGATGAGGTTTCCTTTTGCCGTGCATTTCCGGAGCGTCCAGGACTGTGTTTCCTGCGCTGCAGTATGTGCCTGCAGGATATGTTCCAGCTTTTTTTCAAACCAGGGCCGGTCGGTGGGGTAAATGGTCTCCAGAAGGTGTTCCGGGCGCATCAACTGGAGCGCCTCTTCCATGCTGCACTCCATCAGCCGGGAAAATTCCTGTGTGAGGGCAACCGGAACCAGATGTCCGTTTGTATCCTGCTGCATCAGGATGGCAGGCACCCCAAGCTGTTGGAAGAATCGGATATCAGGCATTTGTCTTTACCAACTGCATAATCCGTTCGACAAAGAATTCTTCCAGGGTCTGGATGAACGCTTCTTTGGTCGTGGATTTCAGGATGTAGCCATCAGGTTTTGCTCCCAGCACCTTGAGGACAATCGCGCGTTCGTCTTTGCCGGTCAGGAAGATGATCGGGACTTTGGACAGCGCATGGATTTCACGGATCCGTTCGAGTACGCCCAGCCCGTCAAGATCCGGCATCTCGTAGTCCAGGAGAATGAGATCCGGTGTGCGGTAGCGCAGCATATCCAGTGCTTCTTTGCCATTTGACGCCAGGTTCACCTGATACCTGTCTTCCAGCCAGTCAGAAACCATGCGAAGGAATTCGGGATCGTCGTCGATCAGGACAAGGCGCTTTTTCCGTTCAATCTGCAGATGGGCATCCGCATAGCCGGCCAGGTCTTCGATCAGTGCCCGCGTGTCGATCGGGCGCAGATAAGACGCGGTGATGTATGTTTCTCCGATCGAAGCCTTTGCTTCTGCCAGTTCATTGTCCTGGCCGATGAGGCAGAGGATCTTTTTTGCGTCGCGGCAGATATGGGCCAGACATTCCTGCATTTTGGTCTCCGCCGAGGAAAGCCCGGAGAGATTGTAGAGGATGATGTTCGCCTTATCTGCCACTGCTTCCACTTCTGTGGTCAGGGTGCAGGGAAAGACGGTGAAATCCCGCTCAGTCAGGTTGGTGGTGATGGCTTGCACCACGAAGCTTTTCTCATTGTATATGAAGATGATATTTTTGTGGCTGGACGCCTGGTTCGAAGATTGGCTCATTGTTTTGCTATCTCCTTGATTAAATTTTTTGCTGCTGTTTGCATGTCTCTCCAGTGCAGGAGAACAGCAGATTGCCTGAGATTTTTATAGGCAGATTGAATGGATTCTGACAGAGGCTGGCTGTCATAGCTGGACAGGGTGTCCAGAACCTGCCGGATATTTTTTTCGTCATAGAATGCGGCAAATTCCAGAATGGCTGATGCAGCATCCTGTAATAAGGCAGCCGTGAGCGGCGGTCTGTTGGCCTGTGGGGGATCGAAGCAGGGCGCGAGCGCAGCCTCGATTGTATCAAGTGCATGAAGCAACTCGGATACCAGTGCAAGGACGGGTGTTTTCAGTTTCCGGGCAGATCCGTCCGGTTCCGGCGGTATGCCTGCATCGGCTTCCAGCTGTGCGGCAAGCGTGCAGATTTCCGTTAATCCGACGGCGCGTGCGGTGCTCTTCAATGCATGCGCCTTGCCTGAGATTCCGTCCGCATCTTCTGCTGTGAGGCAATCCCGGATTTCCCCGGCTCTCCGAGGGATGGCGCGGTAGAAGGAACGCAGGGACTGTTCCCAGCCGCGTGTATCTCCGCAGTATTGGATGCCGGTCTGCGGCGAAAGCCCCGGAATCCCTGCAAGGGCTGGAGGAATGTCCGGAAGGGGGTGGGTATCGCTTTGATCATCGTGTTCCCGGCCGCTGGATGCGGTAAGGTCTCGCTCATTGCGTCCCGGATTGCAGGATTCAGCAGGGCCTCGCTCATCGCGTCCCGGAGTGCTGGGTCCGGCAAGATATTTTGCTAATACGGCATATAATTTTTCTGGGATAACGGGCTTTTCCAGATAGTCTGTAAATCCCAGTTCCAGATAATGTGCCTTTGCGCCTTCGGAATCATCGCCGGTCAGTGCAATGACAGGCGTACACAGGTTCCGCGAACCATCTGCCGACTCAAATGCTGCCGGCTCTGTACGGAGTGCATGGAGCACTTCGACACCAGAGCAGTCCGGCAGGTTGATATCCAGCAGGATCAGGTCATAGGCCGTTTCTGCCGCCCGTTTGAGCGCCGCGGCGCCATCTTCTGCGAAATGGCATTCGATGGCTGTATCGCCTGGGGCGCCATGCTTCGCGCTGCCTGTTCGTACGGCCAGCCGTCCGATGATCTGGCGGTTGATCTCCATATCGTCCACAATGAGGACGAGCTTGCCATGCTGCGTGTGGTCCATCTGTCCCTCCGAATAAGAAAATCTGTAAGGTTTTGATGCTTATTATAACAGGTTCTGCACAGATTGTCTACCGGAAGACCGGTCTTTGTGAATTTTTGTTATTTAACTTGTATTTTTCGGGGAGAAACAGTATAATTGAAAGGATATGGAACATTGTGGGACGAAAGGGGTGCTTATGGAAGAAAGGCAGTGGAGCCTCTCTTATGATTACCTGTCAGACAAAGGGGAGCGGAGCGTGAATGAGGACAGCGTGGGGATGACGGAAGAACAGGGGAAGCTGCTGTTTGTTCTGTGTGACGGGCTTGGAGGGCACGGGGGCGGTGACGTGGCGTCTGCCCTGGTGGTGGAGAAGATGAAGGAACGCTTCGCGCGGGCGGGGCATTTCGAGGATTGCATAACGCATGCCCAGCAGGCGCTGCTTGAGAAGCAGAAACAGCCAGGTGTCCCTGGCGGGATGCGGACGACCGTGGTTTGTCTTGGCATGAATGGGACGATTGCGCGTTTTGCGCATGTGGGGGATTCGCGCGGATATTTTTTTGAAAACGGGAAATTCCGCTTCCGCACGATTGACCACAGCGTGCCGCAGATGCTGGCGCTCCGGGGGGAGATCCGGGACGAGGAAATCCGCCGCCATGAGGACCGGAGCCGGCTTTTGCGTGTCCTGGGGGAGCCATGGGATGAGCCTCGTTACCAGCTGGGGGAGTCGATCCCCCTTGCGCCGGGGGCTTCCTTCCTGCTCTGTTCGGACGGGTTCTGGGAGTGGATCGATGAAGCGGATATGGAACGCACGCTGCAGCAGGCGCCCACGCCAGCCATCTGGCTTGCAGAAATGGAGCATCTGGTTTGCGGTGCCGGACAGGGGAAGCAGATGGACAATTATTCTGCAATCGCGGTATTTGTGCGTTGAGCAGGATCGAAACAGATGAAATGTGGAATCCTTCGATTTGCCGGAGAGCGTACCAGAGGATTCTTCGAAAAGGAGTCCCTCGATGATCATGGATATTTGTCCAAATTGTTTTTCACAGCATACAATGGGGATACCGGGAGCACCACCGATGGCAGCAGGCGGTTTTCAGCCGGGACCGGGATCGGGAGCGCCGCCTGGGCCGCGGGTATGCAGAATCTGTGGATATTCGGAGCAGAAGCGGAAGGAACGCGCGCTTCCGGCCGGGTTTGTGCTCCAAAACCGATATATTGTTGGAAGGGTGCTCGGGATGGGAGGCTTTGGCATTACCTATCTTGGGCTGGATATGCAGAGCGGCAGCCGCTATGCGATCAAAGAGTATTATCCGGTGGAATGGGCCTTTCGGGACACCCAGGGGCCGTTTGTCCATTCTTCCAGTGATGAAAAAGAACGGTATTATCAGCATGGACAGGAGCTGTTCCTGAACGAAGCAAACCTGTTGTCCCAGCTGCAGGATGTGCCGGGTGTCATAGGGGTTTGCGATTTCTTCCGGGAGAACAATACTTCTTATATGGTGATGGAATTTCTGGAAGGATATACGCTGAGCGGCTATCTGAAGACGAACCATATACAGGCGTTTGATCTGGCGCTGGCAAACAAGGTGATATATGATGTTGCACGTTCACTGTATGAGGTGCATAAGCATATGTTACTCCATCGGGATGTTGGGCCGGATAATATCATGCTGCTGGATCAAAACGAGGTGCGGCTGATTGATTTTGGCGCGACCCGGATGTACGCGCTGGATGTACCGAACAGTATGTCCGTGATGATCAAGGCGGGATTTGCGCCGATTGAGCAATACAGCCGTTCCGGGAAAGCAGGTCCATGGTCGGATTTGTATGCCCTGGCGGCAACCTATTACTATATGATGAGCGGGAAGAAACCGCCGGCCGCTCCGGACCGCGTCATGGGGCAGGAGCTGGTTCCGCTCCATACCCAGAATCCTGCTGTACCAATGCAGATAAGCAATGCGATCAGCCGTGCGATGAATGAGGACTGGCAGAAGCGTCCCAGGACGGCCAAAGCGTTTTTACAGGATATGGGGCTTCTGGCACAGGATGCGGGCTGGACGTCTGGAAATACCGGCAGAGCGAACACGTGGAGCACAGGCGGTGGCGGATATATGGGTACTGGCGGCCCGCGCCCGCGGCTTCGGATGCTGGCAGGGGAAAAACAGCAGGTCTTCGGATTCCAGGAGGACCAGTATCTGTCGATTGGCAGGAATCGGGAGAAGAGCCTGGTGCATATTCCGGAGGCAGAGGTCAGCGGGATGCACTGTGATATCCGTTTCCAGCCCGGTCAGGGGTTGTTCTGGCTGCGGAATTATTCCGGAAATATGACGTATACCAGTCG
>CADBTO010000250.1 GCA_902797565.1 uncultured Lachnospiraceae bacterium | reverse complement strand
TGCAGATTCCTATATTGAATATCTGCGGCGAATCGATGGACGGTTCAAAACGCTCTCAGATGATGACCCATTGGTCATACAGGAAGTATGGGATCATTTGATGATGGGATGAGCATGATATTCCTGGGGGACGCATGCCGGATGGGACACGGCATCAAAAAAGATGCCGAACTGGCAATGTCATGTTATCAGATGGCCGTTCTTCAAGGTGAATCCTTCGGTTATGAATGCATGGCACAGATATACCTGTCATACGGATATGATGCCGATCATATAAAAGAAGCCTACGCAAACCTGTCAAAAGCAGAAGCCATGAACGGTGGATTATCCCCCATGGGATGTTATATGATGGGTAACTTGTATTACCTGGGTTTGCTTGGTGAAAAAGATTACAACAAGGCAGCAGAATATTTTGAATCTATAGACGATCCCGGGGACGATTTTTACTGGAAAGCGCGGTACAGGCGCGGGCAGATCTTCTTCCTCAGAAGATGAAATTGAAGACGAACTGAATCACTATTAGGAGGTACGCTTATAAAAAATTATTTCAAAAAACAACGCTATCTGTTTGACCGCCGTCCGGTCTTTTCTATGGGGGTGGCGGTCCTGTTCTCGGTGCTGGCCGTTCTTTTGGGAGCATATGCCCTGTTTGTGGTTCCGGCACTTCTTGTCATTCTGGTCGGGCGGGAGTGGACGCGCGGGAAATCCCGGTTGCTCCGCATACTCTGCCTGTGTCTTTGCATCGCTGCAGTTTTCCGGACTTTATCCTTGATATCTGAAAAGAATACGATGGAACGCCTGCTGCCGGAAGAAGAATCCGCCTGCATCATCGGGCGCATTGAAGAAAAAAGTCCCAGCAGCAGCGGACAATCTATGCGTTATCTGGTCTGCCTCCGCGGGATAATTGGAAAAGATGGGGATTTTAGTGAACTATCGCACTATGGCGGTCGTATTGCCTGTTATACCCAGATAGATGTAAAACTACCTGTTGGAGCCATCATACGATGTCATGGAAAGGTCTTTGGGTTTTCCCCTCCGGAAAATGAAGGTGGCTTTGACGAGCGTTCCTATTACCACGCTTTGCAGGTATATCGGGGGATGTTTGCAGAAGAAATGGTGTTATACAAAAAGCCGGCCACCAGGATTAGCGAAACAATGGTACAGCTCCGGATGGAACTGGCGTCTTTCTTTTGCCAGAGCCTGCCGGGAGAAGAGGGCGGTATCCTCGCATCCATCGTCCTGGGGGAGCGCAGCGGTCTGGACAAAGATGTCCGGGATCTTTTCTCCGCTGCAGGGATCAGCCATCTGCTTGCTGTCTCTTCCCTGCACCTTTCCCTGGTGGCATACAGCCTCTTCTCTGTCCTGCGCAGCCGCGGAATCTCTTACGGCCTTGCTGGTGCATGCGCCTCTATCCTCGCAGTATCCTATGCCTGCTTCACCGGCGGCAGCCCTTCCGCCATGCGGGCGGCGGGGATGTTCTGCCTGCTTCGGATCTGCAATACGTTCGGTGACGACTTCGACCTGCTTTCCAGCCTTGCTTTGATGCTGGTTCTCTCGCTGCTTTGCAATCCATTCCAGATTTTTTCACTCGGCTTCCTGCTGTCCTATACTGCTGTCCTGGGTATCGCCCTTCTGGCATCCCCCTGCGGCCGGCTCTTGCAGGATGTCCAGCAGCTCCGCTGGCGCGCCCTGCACCCCTATGGCAGGGGACATGACTACCGGCAGGGATTTGCAGGAAAATTGGAGCAGAGCCTGTTCCAGGGCTTCCTGATCCAGCTGTTCTTGTTCCCGCTGCTTTCATTCTTCTATTTCAAGCTGCCGGTTTATGGCATATTCCTCAACCTTCTGGTCATCCCGCTGCTTTCACCCCTGCTTTTTTTCGGGATACTCAGCAGCATCCTGTACCTGGTTTCCCTCTGTAACCTCGCAAAAACCCTGCTATTGCCCTGCCATGGCATCCTGTACTTGTATGAGGCTCTGTCTGCCCGGACGATGCAGCTTCCCGGCGCAGCACTCATTACGGGAAAACCTTCCTGGATCCAGATTCTGGTTTTTTACTGCGTGCTCCTGTTATTCCTGCCGCTTGCCAGTCGGCACCGGACATTTTTGCACGAACGCTTTGACGCGGAGCTTCCGTGGCGGCACAGCCGTCTGACCCTGTTCTTTGGGACAAAAAGAATGAACCTGGCATTTTTCGGCACATCGTTTTTTCTGATCCTGCTCCTTGCGCTCCATCCGAAATGCGGATTCGAAATTGACATACTGTCCGTGGGACAGGGCGACGGTATTTTCTTTTCAACGGATTCCGGAAAAACCTGCTTCATTGACGGGGGAAGCAGCAGCGATGAGACGGTCGGGCGTGATGTCATCCTGCCATTTTTGTATGCGAAGGGCATCCGGAAGGTGGATGACTGGTTTATCACCCATTTGGATGCCGATCATTATAACGGGTTTCTGGAAGTGCTGGAAACGGGGTATCCGGTAGAACGGCTCGTACTGGCGGAATCTCTGGAAAAAACAACGGTTTTCGGGGAATTGCTGGCGCTTTGCCGGAAACATCAGGTAGAGGTTTTGTATATCAAAACCGGAGACCAGATCCTGTTCGAAAAAACCGGAACCGGGCGGAAAGCTGAGAGCCTTTGCCTAACCTGCCTTGCACCGGACGCCCCATCCCGGTACAGCGGAACCAATGAAAACTCTCTTTGCCTGCTGCTTTCCTGCAAAGGATTTGACGGAGTATTCACCGGGGATATCGGAGAAGAACAGGAACAGGCGTTATTGGAAAGCGGGCTTGTTTTTTCAAAAAGCTCTGGCCGGATCGAACTGCTGAAAGCCGCCCACCACGGCAGCAACTACAGTAACAGCGCCGCCTGGCTCACACAGCTGAATCCCACATTGGCCGTGATCTCAGCCGGGAAAAACAATCGATACCACCATCCAGGAAAAGCAGCGCTGGAACGTCTAAACGAAGCCGGTATCCCATACCGCTGCACGATCGACTGCGGCCAGATCCAGATCCATTGGGAAGACGGGAAGATACGGATACAGCGATGGCTTGGAGGATGATATTTGCCTGATTTTCCTGGAAGCCCTGGTTTCCGGACTATTTTATTTATTCATACTTCCAATCCAGCCATATCTGTGATATAATAAGTTACGCCAAACTCGTTTTCTTCTTGGGACTTGCAAAGATGGATCGTTTTGTGTTAAAGTAAATTTTTGAGATGTGTAAAAAGAGTCCGTACAGAGGGTCGGAATATCAGAACGTGAGGTGAGACGAATGAAAAAACGTATGACATGGCCAGAGATAGCGAAGGCTTATCCGAATCAGTGGGTTGGGCTTCGTGATGTGGAGCGAAAAAAGACCAGTGCAAATATAGCATCTGCGGTTTTGGCGTATACGGATAAACCGCGGGCAGAACTTCTCAGGATGCAGATTCACGATGATGATTTGGTAACCCTATTTACCTCACCGGAATTGATGGGCGATGCAGTCACTACAACGGAGTAACAGACGATGAGACAGTTTACTTTGCCAATGTACGAAAACTTCGACCGTCCTTTTATACCACTTAACAACTGGCATAATTATACAGCTCTGATCGATTCGGGCGCAAGGTTTCCAATTTGGGTCGCCGAGGAATCAGTACTTGTGGATCTTGGCGC
>CADBTO010000249.1 GCA_902797565.1 uncultured Lachnospiraceae bacterium | reverse complement strand
TATTTCACATTGTTTAGATCAACCGAAAGAACGCTCGCCTGCTGGATCAATACGTTAGACGTAATCGTATACAGATCAATAATCCTGGTCTGGATCAGTTCCCGCTGCAGCGGCTCCATCTCATCAAAGAACGACTTGTTCAAAGGATCCTTCAAGACGTTTTCATAATATGTCATCCGGTCGCAGAGGTTTTTGAGTTCTTCGATATGTTCCACGACATAATCCTTCTCAAACATTTTCGCTGTAATCTTTGCATCCAGAAGCTCCTTTGTCATTCGCTCCAGATGCGGGCGGCGCAGCGTCATATCTCCGCTCACATAGTCCGATATGAATTTCCTGTCCGCCTGCATCTTCAGATTTTCTTCCTCATTCAAAGGCTCGCCGTTTTGATCCGTCTTGTATCCCTGGATAAAGCAGCCCAAAATTCTCCTATCCACCCCGTTTTTCTGGATCTCTTCCCGGGTTGCCGGATCATCCAGGAATTTCCTGGACGCCTGCTTCTTCCGATCCATTTCCAGGACTGTTTCCCCAAGCCTGAGCGTATCCCCCCCCAAAGACGGGTTGCCCGTTTTCTTCAATGCAGCTTTCCGTTCCGCCTTCTCATGCTTCTTCCGCTCCCGTTTTTCTTTGAAGCCTTCCTTTTTCGCGGCAACCGGCTGCTCGGGCTGCCCATCCGCCGTCCCATCAGCTGAAGCAGGATACATCCGCTGACGTACATCCGAAAGCAGGGCATATGCCTGCTTGCTGTCCTGGACCAGCCCCACCTCCGTACTCGCCCGGGCCTGCAGTCGCTGCTCATCCGCCAGCTGCAGGGAATTCTCCATTAGACGGGATTCAAACTGCTCCTTTGTAAGGTGTTGACTTCTCTGCTTGATTTTCAATAATGATTCGAGTGGCATGTTTTCCTCCTTCTATCGTGCCCCCGCAAAAACAAGTTCCTGCAGGCGTTACAGTTCCTTTTCATATGTCCGCTTTGTCTGCTTCGCGCCCGGAAGCAAATACCGAACCAGTTTTTCAGAAGTCTCGTTCACAATGGGAATATACAGCTTTGTTTCCGGCGGATATTTTTTGACCACCACTGCAAGCGCGTCTGCCAGCAGGGCATTCAGCTTCCAGATGTTATCAGACTCATTCACCAGGACAGACAGGATCAGCGCCCCGTCTTCATCCTTCTCCATCACGATGAAGGCAAACCCGCTCTCCCCGCCGCAGAACCTGCTTGCATCCCGGTCGATTGTCTCACTCGAAAACCCGCCTTCCGGCAGGGGGAGCATCTTGACATCTGCCTCTTTCCCAACCCGTTTCAGCATGAACGGGTCGATTTCTGCAAACGCCCGCGTCTTCACCTTCCCGGGCTTTTTCAGCATATGGATCCCTGCCACCTCTACCAGCGACACAGCATACATTCCATAGCCTACATGTTCTGCCGGCGCAAAGCCACGATGGCCCAGGAACCCGGCCAGCTCATCATGTTCACTCCCGATTGACACAAACGAAATCCTGATGGACAAACCCAGGTCTTCCAGCAGGCTTTCCATCGTTTCCAGCAGAAACGTCCCGCCCCCCTGCCCCCGGTACTCCGGCGCAACATAAAACGACAGGACTTCAAACCAGCCTCCTTCTGCCACTCCAGCCAATGCCCCGACCGCCACTGCTGATACGGTCCAGCCGATTGCTGTCACCGACTCCCCGGCCGCAATCGCATCACGGACTTCCGGCAATAGCAGTGTTCCAAACTGCTCCAGATTTTCCGGGACGATCAAACCAATCAACCCGGGCGTGCCGTCATATGATTCAAAAATCATCGCGTTTCCATTTTCCTTTCTCCATCCATTCTTGATATGCCAGTACCGCCTCAGCCTCTGGACCTTCCAAAGCCATCCAGCAGCGAGGCAAACGCTTTTCCCAGTCCATGGATGATCCCACGGAGCAGAAAGGCGTACAAAAATGTCAGCCCGATCCCGCAGGGAATCCCCGTCAAAAGCCGGCGGACATTCGTCGATTCTTTGATCTTCAGGTATTGCAGCCCCCAATCCACCCCCATAATCCCAATCATCGGGGTAATGAGCTTCATCGGCAGGCGCACGCCCACGCAAAGCTGGATTGTCGCAACTATCTGCCCTATTAGCACACCGGCACACCTGGCACATACCGGAAATTGATAGCCACGGATAAAAAAACTCCGGCTTGCCATCTGATGGCATCCCATCCTTGCGCCAAATTCCATCGCACGAATCCACATCCGGTCTGCCTTCGACATCCCGCACCGGTCTGTTCCACACCCGGCACACCCCGGCTTCCTGCCGCCGGCACGCGGCTTCCGCTTCGGGCCTTCGCCATTTACGCCTTCCATTTATGTCCACAGGAATTGCAGACAAAATACGTCTGGTTCTTTGTCTTCTGCCCTTCCCCGCAAAGCCCACACAAGAGCCCGATGGGTCCGAGCATAATCATTCCGCAGCATCCCTTGCCAGCGGAAAAGTCCTTGCCTGTCGTCGTTGTTTCGTTAACCGCGCTGCTGTTTGCAGCCCCGCATCTTGGACAAATCATGTTTTTTTCCTCCGTTTACAAAATCCTGTTTTTCAAATATTTATTCCATAGAACGCTTTTCTATCCTGTCAGTCCTGTCAGTCCTTCTCCACAAAGATATGGCCCAGCTTGGTCGCAGCGCGTGAAAGCGCATCCTTCGCGTCTTTCCATGGCTTATCCTTATTCCGGTAGTCATACTTCTGGATGAACCAATCCACATCCCCATTGACACGGTCAATGTTTTCAAAGAATACATGATCCAGTGCTTCGAGGAATTCCTCCCGCCCTTTTCCGGACAATTCCTCTACGGACGCTTCATAGAGGTCCTTGTAATGCGTAATGCAGAATCCTTTGCAGCCTTCAAACTTCTCCCGGAACAGGGAATCCTTTTTCCAGAGATGGAAGATCGTGTTCACATAACGCGGATAGGATACCTGGATCCGGTCGCACACAAAGCACGTCCCCTCCAGTTTCCGGATATAGGACACGACCGGCTCGCCTTCGGCCTTCTTTTTGAAAAAAAGCCCGCCGCGCCCACCGGAAGACCGGCTTTCCGCCGCTTTTTTCATGTCTGCAATCACCTTGTCGAAATGCGTATTCATCATGAGTGCCAGTCCGAGCCGGTTTCCATGGGCATACATCTGCCGCAGATGCTCCGGGCAAAATCCCTTTTCGTCCGTCTGCGCACGGATGTCATCCTCCATATAGCTTGGCCCCATGGTAAACGCAACCGCCGCTTCCTCCAGATCATGATAAATTTTGCACAGCGGGCACTCCGTTCCCGCATCAAAGGCATCGTAGATCGGTATGGTATCAATCTGCTCTTTCATCCTATCTCCTCTCAAAATCCAGCCCTGGTGCACCAGTGCGAACACCCTTTGGCATATGCGTTTTTTCGGTTTATCCGTTTATCCAAATCGTTTCCTGTTCGGATGGTTGGTCCCATGCCTGTTTCCGCATCGCAAGGAGCCTTGGCAGCACGCACACGCTCCACCCGAACAGTATAGCACCCCCGTCAACAGATTTCTATCATACACCAACATTTTTTTACAAAAACAACAAAAAAACAGCAGAGGTGACCTCAGAGCCCCTGCCGTTTTTATAGAACCAACTCTGAATTGGCCCCTGCCGTTTTTTATAAGACCAAATCTGAGTTGGTTCCCTACCATTTCTTATTGCGAACCAGCTTCTGGCTGGACCTTACCGTTTCTTATAGAGAATCAGCT
This sequence comes from uncultured Lachnospiraceae bacterium, assembly GCA_902797565.1. Lineage (GTDB taxonomy): Bacteria > Bacillota > Clostridia > Lachnospirales > Lachnospiraceae > Weimeria. Next base: position 1,199 of record CADBTO010000249.1, on the reverse strand, counting down.
CCGGGTTCGCCCCGTCCTTTTCATAGGTGCTGACCAGAAGAAACGCCATGTTCGCAAGAACACCAAAGCACCGCTCTCCGCCAAATTCTGATTCCAGCTGATTGCCCAGATAGGTTGCATCGTCATCCAGGAACTTCTCCATCACTCCATTTGGAAGCGGATATGCAAGATTTACATCTTTCCCGACAAGGGGATGCAGCTTTTCAACCTTTGGAAGCCCTTCGATACCAAGGGCATTGATTTCTTCGATCAGCTGCTCTTTGAAAGCCGCGAACTGCCCATGGCCGCCCAATTCCTCGTACCGCTTCCAGTAATCCAGTCTGGGCAGCATCTGCTTCATGGAAGCACGTGCCTGTTCCTCTGAAACGTTTTCACCCATCATGTGGCTGATACAAACATCTATCAATTCATCCATATCATCATACAGATGGATGCCGTCGGCATAACACCATTTGCAGTAATCCTCGTTGAAACTGCCATCGGTTTCTTTGCTGATGATTCCATCCTCGCTGAGCGGCATCCCGCAGCACTGGCAGATCAGCTGCCTGGGCGATCCGAGCAGCGTATTGATTGACACATCAAATTCCCGCGAAAGGATCTTCAGCGTATCGATATTGGGCTGCGTCTCTCCGTTCTCCCAGCGGCTGACCGCCTGACGTGTCACCATCACGCGCTCCGCCATCTGGTCCTGCGTCAGATGATTGCTTTCCCGCAGATTCCGCAGGACATCCTTGATTTCTATCTTGTTGTATGTTGTTGCTGGTTTTTCTGTTTTTTTCATGACAAACCCCTCCGAAAGCACCGTTTTCTGGTTACGATGGATCAACGATACCATCTTTTCCTCCGAAGGAAAAGCAACTAGCTGTTGCGGCTATCCCCTGCCGATTTTGCCGACCTTTTTCCCGGCTTTTTCTTTTTCGGAGCGGGCAGTTCCTCAACCATTGCATCCAGAAGTTCCTGAAGGAACGCACGGTTCTCCACATCCTCCACAAGGAGCATTTCCTTTGCGCCTTCATACGGCAGTTCGAGGGCCGCATCCGGCATCATCGCCACAGCCGATTTGGTCGACTTTACCAGAAAACGGTCATCGTATATCCCGCCGAATATCCTGCCCCGATAATACAGGATATACTCCCCCATCATCGACCGCCAGGACACATCGTCCATGCCGGAAAGCTGTTCTAATATAAAATCCAGGT